>NZ_JBSGYQ010000037.1:0-82117 GCF_053610585.1 Streptomyces sp. NPDC054887
GGTCAGGCCCCCACCCTCCGGATAGCGCATCCCACCGGCATACCGCAGGGATCATGAACCGTCACTACCCGACGACAACCCGAAAACCTCAGTAGGAACTCGTCGCAGCTCGGTCGGATTCGCTGCGAAGAACGCAGAATTCGTTGCCTTCGGGGTCGGCAAGGACTGCCCAGCCGGAGCCATCGGTATTCCGGTGATCGGCGACAAACGCGGCACCGAGGCCGAGCAGTCGTTCCACCTCATGCTCGCGCGATGTCTCAGGGCGCAAACATAGATGGATCCGGTTCTTGCTCTTCTTGGACTCGGGCACCTGGTTGAAGTACAGCACGGGGCCCTCCGTCAGCAGGACCTGAGTCTCCCGGTCTCCCGGTTTGTTCATCGGATCCAGCGGACGCCCAGTCACTGCGCTCCAGAACCGGGCCAGCTCGTAGGCATCCGCACAGTCAATCGCCACGTTCTGCAATACCGAAACCATGCGCGCGAGTTTTCCTCACTTCAACTCCGGACGCCACTGAGTCTGTGCTCAGCATTCGCGCACACAGCTCTGGCGCATGGCAGCACTCTCGATACACGACCTGGGCCGCACGCCGCGTGCTGGGCCGGGTTGCTCAGCCCACCCCTCCCCGGGCGCGGTGTGCTCCAGTCGATCACCGCAGCCCTTCGGTGCCGTCAGACGAGAGGTCGGGGTGCCTTCTCGCCGTGCACGGCTGTGTATTCGGCTGCGAGCCAGGGTCCCAAGTGCTCGATGAGCATGCTGAGTACTGTCGGGTCTGCGGAGGGCGTGCGGCCGGTGGCCGCAGCCACGCGCATCTGCTCGGCGTGCCGCGGGTAGTAGCCGCCGAACAGTTCGGCGGACGCGCTGAGGTCGCTCGTCCAGCCGCCCCAGCGCGGCATGACCAGCGTGAATCCTGTGCGGACGATGCGGCGGGCCACGAGACGGCTGAGGGTCTTGCGGTCGGCGTCGGTGGTGGCCTTGGCCGCTCGGGCCCGCCACCGGGGGAGAATCAGGGCGAGGTCGCCGTTCGTCTCGCGGGCGAGCACCGAAGTGGGGCGGTAGCGGGGGAGCTGTTCGGCGAGGTCGTCGCCCAGCAGCGGCGTACAGAGGCACGCGACGAAGAAGCCGCCGTCATGGCGTTCGAGTTCACTCAACAGGCTGCGCACACCGGACAGGAGGATGCCGACGCCGTTGATCGGGGCGCAGGAGCGGTCGAGGACGGCCTCGATCGCCCTGGCGTCCGCCCGGTCGGTCTCAGTGGGTTCGTCGCGAAGGGCGAGGAGGAGGTCTGCGTCGGAGACCCCCGGGACGGCGGTGCCGCGGGGAATGCTGCCGTAGAGGTAGGCGCTGTGCAGTCGTCCCGTGCTGCCGAACACTTCGGTGATCTGAGCGCGGCAGGCATCGACGACAGGGACGAAAGCCTCTGACACGCGGCTCAGTGCCCCTTCACGCGCGATCGTCCCATCCTGGTTCAGTCCTCTTCCGCTCACGGGACCACTGTGCCTGGTGACTTGATAAGCCGCCGAGTGGTTTTCCACGGCGATCACTGCGCCCGTGCGCCTTGTGACAGTCGCCGTCGCTTCCGGTGTACAGGTGCGCTGTGCCGAGGCCGCCCGGGGCATTTCTGCCCCGGGCGGCCCGGTCTCAAGTGCTCTTGCCGGCTCCGCCGGAGGCACTGGCTCTCATGCGAATGGCAGCTGCTGCACCACCTGCTGCGAACACGATTGCCGTGAGGCCGTACATCGACCGCAGCCAAGTGGGCCGTTCGTCACCGGAGAAGGCAAGGAATGCGAACCACAGCGTTCCCACCAAGTACCCCAGTATCTGCACACCAGGCGAGTGCTGTTGCACGCCTGAACGGTTGGTCACTGACACGCATCTCCCCATTGATCCGATCTTATGTGTTGATCTTCGCAGATCGGGGGCATGCAGTCGGTCGGTGTCGGCTGAGCTGGGCGACTGTCATCGTTTGCTTCGGCGAACTCCCGTGCAGGCCAGGGCGGCGCCGGCATTGTCGGGCCAGGTCTGCCCGGTTCATCTGCCCCCTTCCTGTCCTTGGTGTCGGAGCTGCACTCAGTCGTTGAAGTGGAGCCGTCGGCGGGTCCAGAGAGTGAGGTCGCTGCTGGTCGCGACGGCCAGGGTGAGACCGGAGGGTGAGAATCCGGCGGTGCGAAGCTCTGAGTAGTCCGAGTGGAAGACGTGCCACCACGCCTCTCCCGCTGGTCCTTTGTGGGCCCCGCCGCCTGCGGAGAGAAGGACGCGGTCCCGGGGCCATTCCGGGCTGACGACGTCCAGGGTCCAGCCGTCGGGGGTGGTGCTGTGGAGGCCGCCGCCGAAGATGCCGGCGATGCGGATTTGGGTGCCTTCGATCGGCCCGAGACCGGGGCAGGTGAGGTCAGGGTGAGCGTCGGGGGTGCTGGTGTCGGGGTCGGGATCCCGGTCGCGGGCGATCTTCTCGCCGGTGACGGCGTCGAAGAGTCCGTGGCCGTCGCTGGAGACGACCATGACGAGGTCGTGCCCGCTGTCGGGGTGGACGGCGAAGCCGATGCCGAGCAAGCCTCCTATGGGAGTTCTGCGGTCAAGTACCGGCTGCCATGGCTCAGGGGCCGCCATGACGGGGGCCGCGAGGTAGCGCTCGCGCAGCTTCTGCTGGTACTCCGTGATCAACTCGTCTCCTCGGTGCGATTCGCGTCGAGGGCCTCTCGCGCAGCGGCCCACGTCGACTCACAGAATGCATCCTGGGTGATCTCGGCAGCGCCGCCCGCGTCGTGCCACCCGTGCAGACTGCCCTCCGCGAGGACTCCGTACTTCCGATCGGAAGCCGTCATCGCCGGGATCGGCGTTGTGCCGGCCTTGGTGACTGCCGAACAGGCCGCAGCTACAGGTGCCACTCCGCTCGTCGTAGGCACGAATCGTTCGCGCGCGAACGTATCGGCCCCCACCTCGGCGTACGGCGTGACCTGGTTGCTGCTGGAGCGCCGCGGTCCAGCCGTTGACTGCAGCAGCATGCCCCCGGCGTGTGGCGGGCCGTGCCCTAGCGTGGGGCGATGTCCAGGAGTTGACGGATCTCGCGGGCTGCGTCGCGGGCGGGGCGGCCGGCGCCGATGAGCGTTGCGGAGGCCGGGCCGGTCCAGTCGCCGTACCCGAGCAGGTGCAGGCGCGGCTCGTCCACGGCCTGGGTGCCGGCGGTCGCGATGTGTCCGCGGGTGCCGCGCAGGCGCAGGGAGGCGAAGGGGGCGAGTGCGGGGCGGAAACCCGTGCACCAGATGACCGCGTCCACTTCCGCGGCGGTGCCGTCGGCCCACTCGACGCCGGTTTCGGTGAGGCGGCTGAACATCGGTCTCGCGTGCAGGAGTCCGGCGTCGCGGGCCGCGCGGACCGGGGGAACGGCGACGATGTCGCCGAGTGAGGCGACGCCGCCGGTGTCGGTGCGGCCGGCGTCCAGCGCCTGGCGGCGGGCGGTCGCGGCGTCGAAGAGCGCCCGGCCGTCGATGGCGTCCGCCAGGTAGCGGGGTGGCCGCTGGGTCGCCCAGGTCGGCGTGACGCCGTCGAGGGCGAGGTCTGCGGCGATCTGGGCGCCGGAGTTCCCACCGCCGACGACGATCACCCGCTGTCCGGTGAACTCGGTCGGGCTGCGGTATTGCACGGTGTGGAGCTGGCGGCCGGTGTACGTGCGCCGGCCGGGGACGGCGGGCAGGAAGGGGCGGGTCCAGGTGCCGGTGGCACTGATGACCGCGCGGCTCCGCCAGGGGCCACAGTCGGTTTCGACCCGCAGGAAGGGGCCGTCGCGGTGGACGGCGTCGACTCGCACGCCGCGCTGGACCGGCAGCTCGTACCGCTTCTCGTAGTCGGCGAGGTAGGAGACGACATGGGCCGCGTCGGGGTAGATCTCGCCTTCCTGCACGGGCATGAAGCGGCCGGGAAGGGAGGAGTAGGCGGCCGGGGAGAACAGGTGCAGGGAGTCCCAGGTGTGCTGCCAGGCCCCGCCGGGCGCCGTCTGGGCGTCGAGGATGACGTGCTCGATGCCCAGGCGGCGCAGGTGGTAGCCGGCGGCGAGCCCGGACTGGCCGCCACCGATCACCACCACATCAGCTCTCTGCGTCATGCGGCGGGCCGGGCCTGCTCGGTCTTGCCGCGCATGAAGATGACCGCGACGAGGGCCAGGCCCACCGCAGCGCCCACGAGCTGCACCGCGATGAAGGCCGGCACGGAGGCGGGGGCGATCCCGGCGAAGGTGTCGGTGAACGCGCGGCCGATGGTCACGGCCGGGTTCGCGAACGAGGTCGAGGAGGTGAACCAGTACGCGGCGCCGATGTACGAGGCGACCGCGACGGGGGCGAAGCGCAGGCGGTCGGTGCGGGCCAGGCCGAAGATCAGCAGGATCAGCCCCGCGGTCGCCACGACCTCGCCCAGCAGCAGGTGCCCGGCGGAGCGGTCGTGGGTGGACCACTTCACCAGTGGCTCGCCGAACATCGCGTCCGCCAGGATCGCGCCCGCGATCGCCCCGACCGTCTGGGAGGGCACGTACACCGCCAGCTCGCGGCCGTTCACGCCCGCACCGCCGCGGCGGGCGGTCCACCACTCCGCCAGGGTGACGGCGGGGTTGAAGTGCGCTCCGGAGACCGGGCCGAGGAGAGCGATGAGGACGCCGAGCCCGAAGACCGTGGCGGTGGAGTTCGCCAGCAGTTGCAGTGCCACGTCGTCGGTGAGCTCCGTGGCCTGGATGCCGGAGCCGACCACGATCGCGACCAGGGCGGCGGTGCCGACGAGCTCGGCGGCGGCGCGGGCGATCAGCGGGGTGCGGGGCGGGGTGGCACCAGGCGCCGGCTGGGGAATGCCGATGGCTGTGGCGGACTCCGCTGCGGGGGCGGCGGCGGGCTCGGTGGCGGTCACGGCGGGTTCTCCTGGGGCAGGCGAGGCAGGCGAGGCAGGCGAGGCAGGTGAGGCGGGGCGCGGAAGGCTATGGGCAGGACCGCTTGACGTTCGCTTCGGCGGTGGCGTGGGCGGTCCGGGCGAGGTCGGCGAACTGACCGGCGAGCTGGGCGATGACCTCCGGGCGCAGGCGGTAGTAGATGAACCGCCCGCATGGCTCCGTATCCACGACCCCGGCCTCGCGCAGCACCTTCAGATGGTTGGAGAGGTTGGTCTGCTTGGCACCCGTCTCCTGCACGAGGTGGGTGGTGCACAGGGTCTCCTTGGCGAGGAGGGTCACGATGTGGAACCTGAGCGGGTCGGCCAGTACCCGCATCAGTTCAGTGTCGACTGACGTCATCATGTGCTGATACTGTCACATCATTCCGGCCTGATACCAGTCCGGGCTGAGTCATGGATCGTGCCGGCGGCCGGCAGACCCTGGTTGACGAAGGAAGAGACGATGTCCTCCACTCCGCTCGCGTCCGTACTGTTCGTCTGCATCCACAACGCGGGCCGCTCCCAGATGGCCGCAGGATTCCTGCGCCACCTCGCCGGCGACCGCGTCGAGGTCCGCTCCGCCGGATCCGTGCCCGGCGACCGGATCAACCCCTCCGCCGTCGCCGCCATGGCCGAGCTGGGCATCGACATCTCCGACCAGAAGCCGAAGGTCCTCACCACCGAGGCCGCCCAGGCATCGGACTACATCATCACCATGGGCTGCGGCGACGCCTGCCCGTACTTCCCCGGCAAGACCTACCTCGACTGGCAGCTGGAAGACCCGGCCGGCCAGGGCGTCGAGGCCGTCCGCCCCATCCGCGACGAGATCAAGGGCCTCATCGAGGGCCTGATCACGGAGATCGACGCCAAGAAGCAGGGCTGATTTCGTGACCGACGCGACCACCGCCGACGACGTGTCCGCGCCGCAGGCCTGTCTCCGGCCCTTCAGCTCGCGTCGGTTGCCCTGGCTCTGACGGTGATCCTCGCGTGGTCGTACCCACCGGGCTCGGGCGACGGGTTGTAGGTGATCGTGAACGTCCGCCGGACGTCGCCGAAGCGGTCGGAGTACCTCACCTCGGACGTACTGACGCGCTGCGCCTTGGCGGTGATGTCGTACGTACGAAGGAAGTCCTTGACGCTGGAGTCCTGGCCGTTGCCCACCTCGTACCGGAGCACCGCGGTGCCGTCCTTCTCCACCTCGGCGTACGTAGGTACGTAGTAGCGCCCCGCCGGTCGGTGCTGCTCGTGGTGCATCCCCGCCGTGCGCTCCACTGCCTCCTGTGGACCGTCACCGGCCGGTGTGAGCAGCGCGACGGCCGCCCAAGCGATCACGCCGAGCGTCCACACCATGCACAGGGCCAGGAACCACATCAGCCACCTGCGGCGGCGCGGATTCCTGGGGCCCCGGCCCGTACTCACCCGTTCCATGTGCGTACTTCGCTCTGCCCGCCCATGTCGTACTCCCTGGCCTGGCCCGACTGGTGGAGCCTGGCCATCTGGGCGTCCGACACATTGCCCATCGCGGGTACTGGAGTCGCCTTGTTCGCGTCCCAGTTGTAGCGGTCGTACACGTGTGTCTGGTAGCGAATCGTCGTCCTGGGTTCACCGTCGGGGCCCGGGACGACCTCGACCTGGGCGACCGTGTTGTAGTGGAAGGAGCCGACCGCGTGGTACCAGTCGGGGTCCTTCTCGGCGGTCCAGCCCTGCCAGCCGGTCTGCTGGACGTACTTCACGGGCTTCCCGGTGCGCTCGTATTCGGCGAGGGCCTGCGCCTCCCAGTTGGGGGCGTTCTCCGCGAGCTGGGCTTCCACGTTGCGGTTCATGTCGGGGAGGTCGCCCATCAGTGCGTCCACGTCGATGTCCAGCGGTTCCCCGGTGTTGGAGAGGTAGTGCAGCATGTGCTTGGCCGACTGAGGGCCGCCGAGCACGGCGGGGGAACCCATGGCGAAGAAGCCCATCTTGTTCTTGATGGCACGGTCCTCGTCGGTGGCCTCGCGGGTGTTGTAATCGCCGGCGCCCTTGTCGGGCGTGGGCGGCGGGAGCAGCGTTCCGCCGGCGCCGGAGAAGACGCGGTTCAGATTCCTGGCGCCCTCGGTGTCGGCCTTGACTGCGGCCTCGGTTTGGTCGTCCAGGACGGTGTACGCCACCGCCTTCTTGATGCGTTCGAGCTGGTAATCGGTGTGCTCGTTGACGTCGGCGGCGTAACTGAGGGCGGCCGTCGCGCGCGTGAGGAGGCTGTCCGCGTTCTCCTGGTCCTGCCGGGCCGCTCCGGCGCTGTCCGGGTCGTTGGGCGGGTAGTGCCGCTCGGGGGTGGTGACGCCTCCGCTATCGTGCAGCGTCAGGTCCTTCGCCCGGGCCATCTCCCGGGCTTCGCCGAGCCAGGTGCGGGCGAGCTTGAACCCGGCATTTGCCGCTTCGAGGGTGTCGGCGGCGGCCTTCGACTCGCGGTGTGCGATGGTCAATTCCTCGTGCAGTGCCGCAAGTTGCACGCGGGCCATCATGGCGGCCGGGCCCGTCCAGACGAAGGGCAGCTTGAGCAGGACGTTCTGGACGTGACCCCGGGCCTCGGCGGCCGCCGCGGCCAGGTCTACCCACTCGCCGGCCGCCCGCGACCAGGCCTCCGGACGTACGTCTTCCAGTTCTCCGACCGTGATGTTCTGGCGCTCCACCGCATCGGCATGCTCGTGGTCCTCGCCCTTGGGCCGGTCAGTGAGCGTCGCCACTACGCATCCTCCTCGAACGAAGCGAGGATCGCCTGGAAATCCTGCGCGGTACGGTGTTCTTGCGCCGTGTAGTTCGTGTGCGTCTGGCGCATCTTGCCGGCCAGTGAGCGGCATTGCTTGGCGAGGCGGGTGATCTCGTCGTCCCAGTCGCTCGTTGTCGCTTTGAGCATGCGTCCGCTGGTGAGCATGGTGTGGATGCGCGCTGTCGTGTCGGATTCCGCCAGGCCCTTGTCCGCCTTCTCCAGAATCTGGGCGGCCAGGTCCAACTCATCCGCCATCTTTCCGAGTTCGGCGTTGCTCACGCCGTAACCGTTGTCGTCGGCGCCGTCGGCCTGGGTAACGGGGGTGCCGCTCCGGCCGGTGGCGCCTCCCGGGCCGGTGCCCGCCGACATGGTCTGGACGCCGTCGTAGTCGAAGCCGGGGTCAGGGTTCGTCCCGGGCGCGGAATCCCGGTCTCGGACGTCGGTGGGACCGTCCGGGGCGGGCAACTGGTTCGTCTGGTCAGCCGGTTGGGAGGTGCGGGGGGCGGAGCCGGTGCCGGCGTCCGGGCCGGCGTCGGGTGCGGGCACGTCCAAGCGGTAGCTGGACCGGGGATCCAGGCCGGTGTTGGGCGCGGATATGCGTCCCACGGAATCGGGCTCTGTACTCACGACTTCCCCCTGTGCCGACGCGGCCCCGTTGTGGGGCAACACGCTTCGACGACTCGATCACGCGTGCTGGGACCTTAGCCGTTCGCCGTCACGCCGAGCAACGATGCCGGGTCATCCTGGCCGCAGGTGCCGGCGTGCCGTCTCGACGGGCTTTTCGTGCTGGTCGGCGTGAGGATCGCCAGCACGTGATCGTGCTCCTGACGCTTCCTGATCAAGATCCGCAGGACCTGGTTGTGCACGCTGTTCTCCGGGACCGTGGACGGGCCGACACGAGGCCGAGTGCCACGCGGCTGGTGAGCCGGCGGCGGCCCCCGAGGAGATCGGCTACGGCGGTCGGGGGCGGGCGTATCGGCCTTTTGGCGGTGGTGAATGGAAGCACTCGGTGTACTCCGAGCGCCGTGGTGTCCGCTCTTGTCGGCACTGTTCTGCGGGGGAAGAGTCGGCGCCCGTACCGGGGCTCAGAAACCGTTCGCCAGGCGTCCAACGAAGGAGCTCGAGCATGAAGAGATCACGTCTCAGAGCATGGATCGTCGCAGTGGGCTCGACCATGCTGGCCGCTGGAGTCGGATTGGCACCCGTGCAGACAGCCGTGGCCGATCCCGCCGGTGTACAACGCACCCTCGACTGGGAGCAGTCCTCCGACCGCACCCTCCCCGCCTCAGCACCCCCCAACCTCAACAAGCAGTGGGCCACGACGTACGGCGCCACCAACGTCACCAGCCCCACCCGCGACGGCTCCCACGCAGCACGCTTCGAACTGCGCAAATCCGACCCGATCGTCTCCAGCAGCAAACGGGCGGAGATATCGCAGCGCGATGAGCAACCCGCGGACGCCGACCGGTGGTACGGCTTCAGCATCAACCTGGCCAGCACATGGACCCACGACACCTCGGCCGAGATCGTGAGCCAGTGGCACCAATGCGACGTCGGCTGCCCGGGCTCCTCGCCGCCCTTGGCACTCATCACCGACGAAGGGCGCTGGAAGATCGACTTCCGCGGTCAGCCCATCGATCTGGGGGCCTACACCACGGGGACGTGGGTCGACTGGGTCTTCCACGTGACCTGGCGGACGGACAGTTCCGGTCTCCTGCAGGTATGGAAGAACGGTCAACGCGTCGTGCACCAGACCGGTCCGACGCACGAGGGGGGACCCCGGTCGCCCTACTTCAAGTTCGGCATCTACAAATGGGACTGGAACACCGGAGCTCCGTCCAGCACGACGCAGCGGGTGATGTACTACGACGCGCTCCGTCTGGGTGACGAACGCGCCGTACACGGGGACGTCGCGCCCCAGAGAACCTGTACGCGAGCCCCAGCTATTGCAGCGGCGTCCGCCACCACGTACGAGCCGGCGAACCCACCCGCGAACGCCATCGACGGCAACCTGGCGACCCGCTGGTCCGGTCAGGGATTCGGCGCCGCACTGATCCTCGACACGGGCGCAACCCGCCAGCTCTGCGGCGCCACTGTGGCCTGGCACCGTGGTGACCTACGATGGAACGACTACACCATCCACGCCTCGCAGGACGGCGTCTCGTACACCAAGGTGTGGGAAGGCCGCAGCTCCGGGACGACCACGGCGCCCGAAACGGTCCTCTTCACATCGGGCTCACTGGACGCTCGGTACCTCAAGATCTCGTTCTGGGCGAATCCCGAGAACGACTGGGCGAGCATCACCGAAGCGAAGGCACTGGGCCTCTAGCCGAACACGCACTGCGCCCCTGGGCCCCCCGCCATGCCGCGGCGGGCCCACCCGCTCGCACAGCGGCATCGCCCGGCGGGCCTGCGATCTGCCCCGCACGCGGCACTGCCCGGAGAAGGGGGGGCCGACCGAGTGCCTTGCCGCGAACGGCACATGGAACAGGCAGCTCAGTGCCTGGCGCCGCCCCGACTGGCAGGGGTCGATGGCCGCCGGCATTTGCTCGTGCCCGCGTCAGCATTGTCCCGTCCCGTCCCGACGCCGGGCGGCCAGGCGTGGCGTACTGCGCCTTTGAGTTGCCGGTTTACGTCAGCTCAAGCGCTCAGCCCGCTTCGATGGGCGATGATGGGCGATGGTGCGTCAGGCTGGTTCGACGGGAAGCCAGAGCTCGCAGGTCGCGGTGGTGAAATCGTCCGCGCGGTCGAGGACCGCGACGACCGAGGGACCAGGTCGCAGCCGCCACGGGTTGGAGGGGAACCACTCGGTCGCGGTCGCCGCCCAGGTCGTCTGCAGCGCTTGGGGATGCGGTCCGCTGGTACGGAAGACCGCCCACCTTCCAGCCGGCACCTCCATGGTGTCCAGCCCGTCCGGGAGCGGCGTGTCCCGGCTGAGGGCGACTCCGTGCAGGTAGGTCAGTTCGCTGCCCTCCCTGCCGTCGGGATCGACGTCGTCACTGACCTGCAGCAAGCCCTCGGGTTCGGCGTCACTGAGGGCTTTCAGCCGCAGATGCTCCTCTCGCGGCAGCGCGGCGATGTGCTTCTGGATGTGCGGGTTGACGCCCTGATGAATCAGCGGGACGCGGGTGGCGTGTCCGACCAGCCTGAACGCAGGGCGGTCGACGAGGCGGGTGTCCATGGGAATGATCCCTTCGACGGTCAGGCGGAACCTGAGCTGCGGTTGTGTGCGCAGGGGGCCTCCGTCACGACGTACGTCACTGGGGCCGGCACCGTGGACGGCCCGGAACGCGCGTCCGAACGCCTCACTCGAGCCGTATCCGTGCCGGACGGCGATGCTCAGGAGATCCCCCTCGCCCCGGACGACATCGGCGGCGGCGACGGTCATGCGGCGCCGCCGCACGTACTCCGACAGCGGCATGCCGGCCAACGAGGAGAACATCCGACGCAGGTGGTACTCGGTCGTGCCGAGCGCCCCGGCGAGCCCGTCGATGTCGAGCTCCTCCGCGAGGTGCTTCTCGACAAGATCGACAAGTTGGTTGAGTGCCGAGATCATGAGGCCTCCCTTCTGACTCCACCCTGGCAGCAGGGGGCCCGGCTGTACCCGATCGCTGCGATCCGATCCGGTCATGATCAGGTCGGCCGGGAGGCGCGGTGCCTCTCGGCCGACCTGACCCCGTGACGTGACGCGGGGATGTTCCAACGGAGAGGGCCTAGCCCAGATACCGGGCCACAGCCTCCTCGATCCCCGCCGCGTCCGCACCCTCCGCCGCCCAGGCCACGTATCCGTCGGGCCGTACCAGGACGGTCGTCCGGCGGTCTCCGGCCCAGCGCTCCACGGTCAGCCGCCCCTCATGGGCGCCGGGGCCTTCGTACGTCCCGGGCGTGATCAGTACGAACCGGCCGCCGCGCAGCGCCTCGTAGAGCCGGCCGTCCTTCAGGGCGACGTCGGGGATGCGGGTGCCGGTGAGGCGGTGGGCGCCGCGGGGGGCGGGGTAGGCGTAGCCGATCCCGGTGATCTGGCCCAGGGCCTTGCGCTGGACCGGCGGGGCGATGTCGACGAACGCGGAGACCAGGGCGCGGGCGGCACGCAGCAGCGGATTCTGCGCGCGGGCCAACCGGACCAGTCCGCCACTGCTGCGCAGCACCGCCCGGCCGACCGGGTGGCGCTCCGCCTCGTAGCTGTCGAGGAGCCCTTCGGGCCCCCGGCCCTGTACGGCCGCGGCGAGCTTCCAGCTCAGGTTGGCGGCGTCCTGGAGGCCGGTGTTCATGCCCTGCCCGCCGGCGGGGGAGTGGATGTGCGCGGCGTCTCCGGCGAGGAAGACCCGTCCGACCCGGTAGTGCGGTGCCTGGCGCTCGTCACTGTGGAAACGGGAGAGCCAGCGGGCGTCGTGCATGCCGTAGTCGGTACCCAGAGCGCGGCGGGTGATCTCCTTGACCTCGTCGAGGTCGAGCGGGGCGTCGTCGGAGACCTCGTTGCGGCGGTTCCAGCCCATGACCCGGTACCAGCCGTCGCCGAAGGAGGCGATCATCGCGAAGGCGTCGCCGCGGCCGTTGACGGTGAGGACGCCCTCGGGCTTCTCGGCCAGCCGGACATCGGCCAGGATCAGCGACTTGATGACGGAGACACCGGGGAAGTCCAGGCCTATCGCCTCCCGCACGGCGCTCCGGTGCCCGTCGGCGCCCACGACGTAGGCCGCCCGGCGGGTGACGACCGCCCCGTCCGCGCCGCGCACGTCGAGATCGACCCCCTCGTCGTCCTGCCGCAGCCCCACGACCTCGCTCTCGTAGGCGAACTCGACCCCGGCCTCCGTGGCCCGCCGCTCCAGGAGCCGCTCGACCTCGTACTGCGGGGTGATGAGCAGGAACGGAAAGCGCGAGGGCAGCGTGCTGAGATCGAGGGAGAGGCGGCGGAAGAGCCGCAGGCCGGTGATGGTGTCGCCGGTGGTCAGGAGTTCGTCGGCCAGGCCGCGGGCGTCGAGCTGCTCCAGAGTGCGGGCGTGCACCCCGAAGGCCCGGGAAAGGTTGCTGGTCTTGCGCGGCCGCCTCTCGACGAGGGTCACGGGGACGCCGGCTGTGGCGAGGTCACCGGCGAGGAGCAGGCCGGTGGGGCCGGAGCCGACGACGATCACGGTGCGGTGGGTGGCGGTGCCGTTCATGGAGGCCTCCTGTTGCCAACGCTTGCTTGCCCTCGGCTCGTGCCAACGAGTGTTGGCCAACGCTTGTTGATAAGATAGCGAGGCGTCGGGGAAAGTGTCAACAGTTGTTGGCCAGTAACTCTCGGCGATACTTCCTGCCCTACGCCCACTGGTTCGCGCTCGTCGGCGACCTCGCCGCGGAAGGGTAGGGGCAGCGCCGGGTCGCGTACAGGGTGGACGCGTAGTCGAGGGATCGACGGCCCGGCTCCACCGGCGGCCGTGCCCACCGGGCCGCAGTAATCGGAACAGAGGGAGGGCAGGCCCGGGTACTTGCTGGTCAGGTCGGGGTGCTCGCGGAACGAGCGCCGTGCGTGTCCCGCATCAGGAGCGCGTACACCGCCGACGAGACGACGATGCCGGCGGGGAGGGCGAGGTCCAGGCCGCCCAGGGCCTGTGCGATCGGCCCGGTGTACGCGGTGTTGGCGCACAGGGCCCCCACGGTGACGCCGCTACCGAGGGCCAGCGCCCCCGCCGTGTTGACGCCTGCGCGGTACCAGAACGGGCCGGCGGAGGTCTCGTCCATCAGAGCGGGGCCGTCGTAACGGTTGCGGCGCAGCAGGATGTCGGTGGCGTAGAGGGCCATGGCGGGGCCGAGAAGGACGACCGTGAGCTGGAGGACGTTGCTGACGGTGTCGAGGAAGTCGGAGACGAGGAGCCCGTACAGGGTGAGGGAGACGGCGGCGACTCCGTCGGCGATCACACTGAGGGAGCGGCGGATGCGGATACCGACGGCCTGGAGGGCGAGTCCCGCGCTGTAGGCGGTCAGGGCGTTGATGGCGATGGTGCCGAGGACCAGGGCGAGCAGGAAGACCGGTTCGAACCAGCCGGGCAGGATCTGCTGGAGCCCTGTCTGCGGGTCCGTCATGTCCACCGCTGTCGCGGCGAGGGCCCCCAGCGAGCAGACGGCGACGCTGGGCAGGAAGCCGCCGAGCGCGGTCCATCCCACGATCGCCTTCGCCGACGTCGTACGGGGCAGATAGCGGGAGAAGTCCGCGCTGGTGGTGTACGACAGCGGGCCGGAGCCGATCAGGGTGACCCCGGCGACCAGGACCGTCCACAGCGCGGTGCCGGTGAGCGGCCGGGCCGGCGCGTACGAGAAGTCGGTGTGCCGGAACACGCTGACCGCGACGACGGCGAAGACGGCGGTGAGGGCCAGAGTGATCGGGAGGTACAGCTTCATGATCGTGCCGTGGCCGTAAACGCCGATGGCCAGGGTCAGCGTGGCGACGACCAGAACGACGACGATCTTGACGCCGGTGCTCGCGGTGATGCCGGCCATCTCGACCAGGGCGAAGGCGGCGGTCGCGGCGGCGGCCAGGTTCAGTGCGAAGTAACACACGGAGATCGTCCAGCCGACGACCGCGTTGTTCACACGGTTTCCCCGGACGCCGTACATGGCGCGTGTGATCACTTCGCTCGGCGCGCCCGCGGCCGGGCCGGATATGGAGAGCAGCCCGGTGAGCAACCAGAGTGAGTTGCCCACCACGATCACCGCGAGTGCCTGCCACAGGGTCAGGCCCATGAGGATCAGTGCGCTGCCGATCACGAGGCTCAGGTAGTTGACGTTCGCCGCCGCCCAGACGGAGAACAACTGCCGCGGGTGGCCGTGGCGCTCGCCGTCGGGGATGTGGTCGATGCCGTGGGCCTCGACCCTGCGGGCTCCCTCGAAGGGGGGTTGCGTGGCCCCGTGCAGGCCGGCGCCGGTGCCGTCGTGCGGGTCGGGAATCGTGGACGCCATGAGGCCCCTCCGGATGCTGGTTACCCACCTGCTTGCTTGTTGGTCGCACACTCAATAGCATCGAAAACATGCCGTCAAGCGTCCCGAACAAACGAATCCGCAAAACTCCAGCCGCCCGACGTGCGGAAATCGTTGCCGCAGCTGCCACGGTGGCACTGACCGAGGGGCTGGAGTGCATCACCCTCCGGCGCATCGCCGAGGAGCTCGACGTCCGGCCGGGGCTGATCAGCCACTACTTCCCGGCGGTGGAGGGCCTGGTGGCCGAGGCGTACGGAGACGCCGCCGCTGCTGAACTCGACCGACTCCTCCCGGTGGACCGGGCCGGTGCCACCCCCACCCGGCACCTGGCACGGTTCTTCGCCCGGGCGACCGGAGAGGCGTACGACGACATCAGCCGGCTCTGGCTCAACGCCCGCCACCTCAGCCGCTACCGGCCCGCGCTGCGCGACCGGGTCGTCGTCCAGGAGGCCGCCTGGCGCGACCGACTGGAAGCGCTCATCCGCGAGGGTGTCGAGCAGGGCGAGTTCCACACCGACGACCCGACGGTGACGGCCATGCAGATCCTGGTCGTACTGGACGGCCTCGGCATGCTCGTCAACAGCTGCGCCACGAGCGACGGCCCGCCGGCGATCCGACGCATGCCCGTCACCACCGCCGAACGCGAACTCGGCCTGGCCGACGGCGCACTGACCTGCACCGCCCGCGACTGACCCGCCCGCAAATGACCCGCCCCCAAGGAGCCCCGAGTCTCGTGCGCACCTCTCTCATCCTGCTCTCCGCCCGCCTGCTCGATCCGGTCACGGGCGAGTTCCTGCCGCAGACGGCGCTCGCCGCGGCCGACGGACGCATCACCGCCTTGGGCGACGGCCCGGAGATCCGCGCGCTCGCGGACGCCTCGACCACGGTGATCGACGTCAACGGCGCGGTGGTCACCCCCGGCCTGGTCGACGGGCACCTGCACCCCGTCTCCGGCGCCGAACTGACACACGGCCTGGACCTGTCGGGCTGTACCGACGTGGACCAGGTGCGCGAGGCCCTCGCCGGCGCGGTGCGCGGTCTCGTCCCCGGCGCATGGCTGCACGGCTGGGGCCTCGACCCGAACGTCTTCGCCGGCCGCCCGGTCGAGACGGCCCCCTTCGACTCCGTCCTCGACGGCGTGCCGGCCCTGCTGCTGCTCTTCGACGCGCACTCCATGCTCGCCAGCCGACGCGCACTGGAGCTCGCCGGCGTCGACGGGCCGCAGACCTTCGGCCAGGCCACCGCCGAGGTCGTGTGCGACGCGGCCGGCCGGCCCACCGGCCTCCTCCTGGAGGACGCCGCCTGCGAGCTCGTGGAGCGGGTCGCCCCCCGGCCCACCCGCGACGAGCGCCGCGAACGGCTCGCCACCGCCTTGCGCGCCATGGCCGCCGCGGGACTCACCGGCGGCCATGTCATGGACGCGAACGGCGACAGCCTGGCTTTCTACGCCGAGCTCGACGCGGCCGGCGAACTGCCGTTGCGGCTACGGGTCGCGCCGTGGTGCCAACCCGGCACCGACGCCGAAGGCGTGCGCGCCCTCATCGGGCAGCAGGGCACAGGCGGCCGTCTGTGGCGGACCGACGGCGTGAAGATATTCATGGACGGCACCATCGACAACGGCACCGCCTGGCTGGAACGCCCGGACTGCCACGGCGAGTCCCGGCACGCCTTCTGGCCGGACCCCGAGGAGTACACCCGTATCGTCGCCGACCTGCACCAGGCGGGCGTGCCCACCGCCACGCACGCCATCGGCGACGCGGCCGTACGCCACGTCCTGGACGCCGTCGAAAGGGCCCGGGCCGGCGGCGGGCCGGAGGTGCGGCATCGGGTCGAGCACATCGAGACCGTCCCCGACGACACCCTGCGCCGCTTCGCCGATCTGGGCGTCATCGCCTCCATGCAGCCGACCCACTGCTGCGACTTCACCCGGGCCGACCACACCGACAACTGGTCGCGACGCCTCGGTGAGGAGCGCGCCTCGCGGGCCTGGCGCTGCCGTGACCTGCACGACTCCGGCGCCGTCGTCGTCCTCGGCTCCGATTGGCCCATCGCCCCCCACCCGCCGCTGGGCGTCATGGCGGGAGCCCGCCACCGCCGGCCGTCGCGTGACCTCAGCCGGGCGCCGCACGGACCGGAGCAGGCGCTCACGGCCCTGGAGGCACTGCAGGGCATGACCGTGAACGCCGCCTACGCGGCGGGCGAAGAGCACGAAGCCGGTCGCATCACGGTGGGCCGCCGCGCCGACCTGACGGTTCTCGCCGCGAACCCGCTCACCACCGCGGCCACCGAACTGCCGGACGTCCCGGTGCTGCTCACCGTTCTCGACGGTGAACCGACCCACCGCGACGCGAGGCTGTGACCGGTCGAGGGGGCGATGAGGATCACTGGTACACCGAGAGCGGCAACGACAGCGAGGCAACGGGTTACAGCACTCCAGTGACCTGCGCGATCCGGGGCCGTCCGCGCCCGGTGGCGCGGGAGCCGGGCCCGGTCGGGCCGCATCCGGTCAAGATCGTCTCCATCCGATGCTGCTGCTGCGGTGGGAGCGGAGAGGACAACTCCCACCGCAGCGCTGTTCGTCCTATGCGTCGGCCGGCCAGAACTGCATGAGGTAGCGCTCGACCCCGACCGCGGTGCCTTCACCCTCCGACAGGGCGGCTGCCTCGGCCCGGCCGCTGCAGCTGACCCGAACCCGCCAGGAACCGCCGGACTCGGCCAGAGTAATCAGGCTGTCCGTGCGGCCCGTGTGCATGGACCACACCGCCAACTGCCCGCTCGTCGACTCCAAAGCGGCCTCCGCCTGCTCGTCCCAGCCGGCCGGATCCTGCGGCGGCGGAGCCCCGTCCCACACCTCGACGTCCACCGTAGCGGTATGAGTGTGACCGCCACTGGTGATGTCCAGACGCCCTGGATGCGTACCGAGGAAAGCACCACGGGAAAGATCGTCGGGGAACGGAACCGGCAAGGCCGCATCGTCGGAGTCCTGCAACCCGAACGCGAAATACCCCACGTACGCATCCAGGTGCTGCCGCCGGACCAACTGCGCCACGAGCACCCTCTCGACTCGGCAGACATGTCCCTCAGCAGAATGTCAGACCGCGACTGTGTGGGGAGCCGGCAAGTGCCTGCCGACCACGTCGTCATGGCCCGTATTGCCTTCGCGAGCCGGGATGGAGGCTGCGAAGCGGCGCCATGCCAGCGCCATGAGTGGTCGGGGCCGACTGCATGAGGGCGCGTTGTGTGGCACCTCCATGCCCCCCGTTGTGCCGACGTTGTGCCGCCGCATTTCAGCAGCGGCACTCGCTGAAGAGCGGACAGTCGCTCCGCTATATCACGTTGTGGGAAAAGAAACCGTGTGGGCAATTTGCGCACCTATGGTCACGGCCCTCGGACCATCCCTCACAGGCCATGCAAGCCAGGCAGTTGAGTACGTCGGTTCCGTCCGCCACGCCCGCGCTGTCCAGGCGCGATCGGGCCCTGACGCGCACCTCGTCCAACTGGTATTGCATCTTCTCCAGATCGTCCGCATTCTCTTTGAACGCTTGCTTCTGTGCATCGGTCAGATCAGTATTTGTGGCCACTGTCTTCCTCGTTTCGCATTGAGGATTTGTGCATCTATATCGATTATCGCCCAGGCGAGACACGGAGGCATCTGGATAACAATTACCGGATCACTCAAC
The DNA here is from genome assembly GCF_053610585.1 of Streptomyces sp. NPDC054887. Classification (NCBI taxonomy): domain Bacteria; kingdom Bacillati; phylum Actinomycetota; class Actinomycetes; order Kitasatosporales; family Streptomycetaceae; genus Streptomyces; species Streptomyces sp. NPDC054887. The sequence goes on from NZ_JBSGYQ010000037.1 coordinate 18,287, forward strand.
CATTGATTGGAAAACGGCGAAGAATCAACGATGCCGACCCGCGCGGGAGAGGGCGTCGAGCGGCAACGCTGACCGCTGCCCGCCCCCTCAGGTCCCGCGCCTATAGCGTGCGGCCCCAGTAATGCTCCGCTGCCCTGAGCAGGTTCTCCAGCGTTGCGGGCTTGGCCCGGGCCAGATCGCCGAGCGCCGCGGTCTCCGCGGCGTGGGATTCGAGCCACGTACGGAAGCCGGTCACGGCCGCCATGGACTCGGCGGTGGGGCCGTTCGCGGACGCGAGTTGTTCCGGGGTGAGGAGAGGCAGTCCCGACCGGAGCCGTATCGCGCCCGGTACGTCGAGGCTGCGGTACCGGTTGGCCACCGTGTTCTCCTGGAGCTCCAGGGTCCCGGTCACCGTGCACTCCCCGGACCGCAGGGCGGCCAGACGGGCGGCACGGACGACGGCGAGGACTCCGCTGAGGTCGAAGTCGACTGTGACCGCCAAGTCGATCGTCCCCGCCTTGACGCCATCGACGATCAGATCGACGCAGGGACGGTGGGTCGACGTGATGTGATGGCTTGTCAGAGCGACGAGCTCCTCGCTGTACGGGGTCTGGTGGGTACGGCGAGCGGCCGCCGTGAGAGCCGCGTGCTTGCGCCAGCCCGCGCCCAGCAGGTCGAGCAGATCCATGGCGAGGAACCCGTTGACGACGGTGGCGATCTCACGCTCGACAGCGCGGCCTGCCGCACCCGGCATACGTCGCGGACCGCTCGACAGCGTCTCGCCGACATTGCGCTCGTGCAGATGACCGGCGAGGGCGTCGACCGTACTCCCGCCCTCTTCCCCGAACAGGAGGGCCCGTACGGTCATTTGTTCCGGGGGACTCGTCACGGTCGCCATTGATCGTCCTCCTCCTGGATGGTCTGGTCACCGGGGTCGCGGCGAGGCTCCAGCCGCACTGTGCGGTCCGGCGTGTCCGAGTCGCGGAAATGGTGCACGCTCTCGAGGCCGGGACCACTGCGCAGTACGGCGTGCACGTGGCGGCGTGCCCAGCGCGGACCCCGGTGACGGACGCCGACGACGGCGGCCGTGGTGACCATCGCGGTGCCCAGCAGAACGAGCACGATCGGCAGGGCTCCGGAGTCCTCGTCACCGTCCGGCGCCCGGTCCTCGGTGCCGGGGACGTCGGTGTCCGGGCCATCGGTGTCGGATCCATCGGTGCCGGGAGGCTCGACCCCGGGCGGCACGGCCGGTGAGTCCGGTGTTGGCGGAGGTTCTTCGGGTGGCACCGGTGAAGGAACTTCCGGACGTTCTCCCGGCGGGACTTCGGGAGTGACTTCTGGAGGAACTACCGGAGGTTCTTCGGGTGAAGGGGGTGGTTCCGGAGGATATGGTTCGGGAGGGGGTGGTTCCGGAGGAGGAGGCGGCGGAGGATCGACGGGTCCCTCGCCTTCGCCCGAACACCCGGCACACGAGGGACAACTGTCGCAGTAGTCGGGATCAGGAGCCAATGGCCCGACAACCCGTGCGCCCGCGATGTCCACGCCTTGTACGGGTACCCTCCCGCAGTTGCCACTGCCCTGCGCCCCAGCCGCAGCCAGCGAGACCACCATGGCGAGGAGCGCCACGACCAGGAGGCGTACGGCTTGCCGGCCTGGTATTGACATGGTCGATCCCTCGTCAACGACACTGTCCGTGCGGAGCTGGAGGGCCATGCGGCGTGCTCGCTCGGCGCATTTCGCGCGGCTGACGAGCCCCACGAGCCCAGTGATGGTGCAACCGCTCCCATCAGGGCTACACAGTTCCAGTGTGCGCCGACCGAACACGGGCCGCACCTGGGGTCGATCGGGCCGCGAGGGGCGAGGACGCGGGCCTCGTCCGGCGCAACGCCTCTTGTCGAACAGCCCGGACCACGCCTCCACGCGCCGCGAGCAGGTGTGCGGCCCGGGCCGGTGCCGCTGCCGAGCCTCCTCCCTGAGCGGTACCGACCCGGATGGGGGCCTTCGGCCGGGCTCGGAGTGCAGGCAGCTACTCGCGCGCCTAGCGTGTTGGTCGAACGGAAGCAACCACGCAGCCCGGCATGCCACCGGTGTGGACGGGCTTCGGCCATGTGGGCGTCGGCGCGGGAGTGCCGGGCGCGACTCGGCTGCCCGGTGCGCGCCTTTCGGCATCCCCCACACCCTCCGGGAGTTCGGCATGGCCCGTATCACCATCAACGGCGTGACGGTGGACCCACTGCTCGAGTCCGAGGAGTTGGTCGCCGCATCACTGGTGTCCGAGGACGCTTCCTCGTCCAACTATCTGCTCGTGCAGACCACACACCCGCCCACGGACGAGGAGAAGGAACAACTCTCGGAACTCGGTGTGGTGATCCAGGAGTACGTTCCGGACGACACCTATCTGTGCGGCTACCGGCCGAGTGATCTGGACGCCGTACGCGCACTGCCCTTCGTCAGCTGGGCGGACGTGTACCTCAACGGCTTCAAGATCGGCCAGTCGCTCCGCTCGGCCCGGCTGCGCACGGGCGTCGCCGAACTGGCCGAGCCTCTCAACGGTGCGGGTCCGCGGCCCCGCCTCGTCGACATCGTCCTGCACGAGAACGTCGACATGAGGGACGACGGACTGCGGGACCGGATCGCGGCGGCGGCCGGAGTGAGCCATGGCGACGTACAGCCCGACGGTGACAAGGTCCGCGTCACGGTCCGCGACGAGGACCTGCCCGCCCTGGCCTCGCTCGACGAGGTGAAGGAGATCGAGGAGGTCCCCGAGCGGGTCTTGTACAACACCGTCTCGGGCACTCTGCTGAAGGCCCACGTGTCGCTCAACGGCACGAAGTTCCGGGGCGAGGGCCAGATCGTCTGCGTCGCCGACACCGGCTTCGACAAGGGCTCGATCACCAATGTGCACCCCGCTTTCACCGGCCGGGTCAAGCGGCTGGTCGCCCTGGGCCGTACGAGCCCCGAGCGGTCGGACGACCCCGACGGGCACGGCACCCATGTGGCGGGCTCCGTCCTCGGCGACGGTACGTCGGCGTCGATGGGCGAACCCGTCACCGGAACGGCTCCGGAGGCGAGACTGGTCCTGCAGTCCGTGATGGACGAGAACGGCTTTCTCAGCGGCATCCCGGACAACCTCCGCAACCTGTTCCAACCGCCCTTCGTGGAGGACGGGGCGCGGATCCACACCAATTCGTGGGGTCCGGTCACCCCAGGTCTGCCCTACAACCAGGCCGCGAACGAGGCCGATCGGATGGTCTGGGACAACAAGGACTTCGTCATCCTCTTCGCCGCGGGCAACGACGGCACGGACCGGGACGGGGACGGACGCATCAACATGAGGTCCGTCAGCGGTGAGACCGCGGCCAAGAACGTCATCACCGTCGGAGCCAGCGAGGGCAACAGGCCCGGTATCTCCAAGACGTACGGTCAGATGAGGGGCGGAACGGTCCGATGGCCCGTCGCGCCGATCCGCGACGACAAGATGGCGGACAACCCCGCCGGGATGGCGGCCTTCAGCAGCCGGGGCCCGTCCCAGGAAGGGCGCTTCAAGCCCGATGTCGTCGCCCCCGGCACGTCGATCCTGTCCGCCCGCTCGCGGCTGGCACCGGCGCACACGGACTTCGGTGTCTCCACGGACCCCGCGTTCATGTTCGTCAGCGGTACCAGCATGGCCACCCCTCTGGTCGCCGGCTGTGTGGCGGTGCTGCGCGAGACGCTCGTGAAGAACGGCACCCCGAAGCCCAGCGCCGCGCTCATCAAGGCCATGCTGATCAACGGCGCCGACGAACTGCCCGGCCAGTACAACCCCAGCGAGGCGGGCTCCTCGCCGAACAACAACTCCGGCTTCGGCCTCGTGAACCTCCAGCGTGCCGTCGTCCTGCCGACCGACGCCGGCCGGGCGGGCTTCACCGACGCAGGAGAACTGAACCAGGGGGAGGAGCGTGCCTTCCTGATCACCGTTCCGGACGGAGCGGCCCGCACTCTGAAGGTGACCCTCGTCTGGACGGATCCCCCCGGAGCAGCCCTGCAGAACGACCTCGACCTGATCGTCCGCGCGGACGGTCAGGAACGCCACGGCAACATGGGCACAGGTTCCGGCTTCGACCGCGTCAACAACGTCGAGCAGGTCCACTGGCGGGACATCCCCGCAGGGGAGGCCGAAGTCGTCGTCAGCGCTCACCGGATCACCCGGTTCGCCCAGCCCTACGCCGTCGCCTGGCGCATCCTCTGACGCGTGTACGGGCAGCGCCCCGGCCCCTGCGCTCGGGGCGGCGCGGCGGTCACACGCTCCGGGACGAGGCGCCGGTTGCCGGTACGCGCACGGCGGGGGTGTTCCGGAGCCCGTCGCCGGATCTGCCGGGGCCCTCGGTGGCCACCGCAGGCGGATCAGCCGTTCAGTGCCTTCATCAGCTCCGGGGCGTATCGGTCGCCCGAGGCCACGCCGTGCGGCGCCACGGCGTCGATGGCCGCCATGTCCGCGTCGGTGATCGTCACGGCCGTGGCGGCGACGTTCTCCTCCAGGTATCGGCGGCGCTTGGTGCCCGGGATGGGCACCGCTCCCTGGTGCAGGGTCCAGGCCAGGGCGAGCTGCGAGGGCGTGACGCCCTTGTCGGCGGCGAGGCGGCGCACCTGGTCGACGACGGCCATGTTGCGGTGGAAGTTCTCCCCCTGGAAGCGGGGGTCGGTGCGGCGGAAGTCGTCCTCGTCGAAGTCGTCGGGGGTGGTGATGGCACCGGAGAGGAAGCCCCGGCCGAGCGGCGAGTAGGCGACGAGCCCGATGCCGAGCTCACGCAGGGTGTCGAGAACACCGTCGTGCTCGATCCCGCGCTCGAAGAGGCTGTACTCGGTCTGTACGGCGGCCAGCGGATGTACGGCATGCGCCCGGGCGATCGTCGAGGGCGCGGCCTCGCACAGGCCGATGTGGGCGACCTTGCCGGCGGCGACGAGCTCGGCCATGGCGCCCACGCTCTCCTCGACGGGCACGTTCGGATCGATGCGGTGCAGGTAGTAGAGGTCGATGTGGTCGGTGCCCAGATGGCGCAGGGAGCGGTCGGCGGAGCGACGGATGTACTCGGGGGTCGCGTTGTGGCCGCGGAAGTCGCCTTCGTCGGTGAATTCGACACCGGTCTTCGTGGCGATCACGGCGGAGGCGCGGCGGCCGGCCAGCGCCTTGCCGAGAAGCTGCTCGTTACGGAAGGGGCCGTAGCCCTCGGCGGTGTCCAGGAGGGTGACGCCCAGCTCCAGGGCGCGGTCAATGGTGGCGAGAGACTCGGTCTCGTCGGTGGCTCCGTAGTGGGCGCTCATGCCCATCAGGCCGAGGCCCTCGGCGCCGACCTTCAGCCCCTGGGTGCCCAGTGCGCGGATCTCCATCGTGTTCTCCTCAAGAAGTAACTAACTGGATAGTTAGAGCATGGACCACGGCTCCGCACGATGTCAATAACCAGATAGTTACTTGCTAGGCTGCGGCGCATGGCACGGGATTCCAGCGCAACGAAGGCCCGCCTGCTCGACGCGGCCCTCTCCGAGTTCGCGACGTACGGCATCGCAGGTGCGCGCGTGGACCGCATCGCCGATGCGGCGCAGGCGAACAAGAGACTCATCTACGTCTACTACGGCAACAAAGAGCAGCTCTTCGACGCCGTGCTCCAGCGCGCACTGGAGACAGGCTCGGAGTCCGTACCGTTCGACGCGGACGATCTGCCGGCCTACGCGGGAGCCGTCTTCGACCACCTCGTAGAGCGGCCTGCGCTGATGCGTCTGGTGTTGTGGAAGCAGCTGGAGCGTCCGGCGCCCACAGACACGGAGGCAACCTCCTACCAGGGCAAGATCGCAGCCGTGAAACAGGCGCAGGAGGCGGGCCGGATCGACGCCGGGCTGGACGCCACCGATGTGCTGACGCTGGTCATGGGCCTGTCACAGGCGTGGTTCAGCGCGGTGGGCGGGCCCGCGGCGGGCGAGACCGGCAGCAACGAATGGCCACCCGAGCAGCTCGTCCGCCACCGGGCGGCAGTGGTGGAGTCCGTACGCCGGATCACCACGCCGCAAGCGGATGACGGGGCACGGACCGGCTGAAACCGGGTGCCCGTGCTCGCGGTGTGCTCCGCTGCGGGCGCCGTCGGCAATACGAACAGGCCCCGCCCGCGCGGGCGGTTGTGGTTCCTGCGCCGGGTCCGTGTGCGGGATGCCGGCGTCGGACACGCGTGTCCGACGGCGGTATGGGGCGCGCCGTGGCAGTCGGAACCGGTGTGTGCTTCATCTCTCGCCGTGCAACCGCGGTCCCCTGGCCGGACGTCTCGTCGGTGTGACGTCCATGCAGCACGCGGTTCGGCAGATTTCCCTTTTCGGGTGGCAGCAGGCGCGCTGCTGCGCCTTCGCGGTGGCGCTCGTCGGCGGTGTGGCCGTGTCGGATCTGTTGCCGGAACTTCCCGTAGCCCGCTACGACCTGCTGCTCGGTTACGGCTTGCTGCTGACGGTGCTGGCCCGCCGGCTGGGATGGGACACCGCCCGGGACACCGCCGTGATCGCCGCCTGCCACCTCATCGGATTGCTGTTCGAGCTGGTCAAGGTGCACCTCGGTTCCTGGAGCTACCCCGAGGACGCCGTCACCAAGTTCGCGGGTGTGCCGCTGTACGGGGGCTTCCTCTACTCCGCCGTCGGCAGCTACGTCTGCCGTGCCTGGCGGCTGATGTCGGTCGAGCTCACCGCGTACCGGCCGCGCGTGATGGTGCCACTGGCCGCTGCCGTGTACGTCAACTTCTTCAGCCACCACTGGCTGCCCGACGCCCGTTGGGTTCTCGCCGGTCTCATCCTGCTCGCCACGATCGGGACCTCGGTCGGTTACTCGGTGGGGGAGCGGCGATACCGTATGCCGCTCGCACTGAGCTTCGTCCTGATCGGTTTCTTCCTCTGGATCGCGGAGAACGCCGCCACCTACGTCGGAGCATGGAGCTACCCCGATCAACTCCATGGATGGCAGCCGGTGTCTCCCATGAAGATCGGAGCCTGGGCGCTGTTGATCAGCGTCACCTTCGTCCTGGTCGCCGGACGACGCCGCGCGGCCCAAGGCGCCTCTGCGCTGCCTCGTCCTTCTCTCCGTCACTCGGAAGCCGCACCTGGTGCTCCCCGTGCCCTGCCCGCACACGCACAGACCGCTCCGCCGAGTCTCCGCCGCGAACCGTCACGCACCCCGGAGTCACGCAGCCACTGATCCCGTCGGCTGAGTGGCCGGGGTGACCACGATGCTCACGCGCTGTGTCTCCGTAGCCATGGCTGGTCCGCTGGACAACTGCCGCCACGGGGTTCTGCGGTCCCAGGAGTCCGGACGCCGCTGGGTCGCTTCTCCCGATATCTGCCCGTAGCCGCTGTCGGCGGCGCGCGAGCGCTCGCCCGCATTACTTCCGAGGTAATCGACCGCTCTGCTCCTCCCCGGCAGTATCAAGCACATCGACGGGAACCCCCGCCGGGAGCCGGCCGCAGCAGCGAGGAGAGCGCCATGTCCGTCAAACCCACTGCCACCGCGCCGAGTTCAGCCGCCACCCCTGGTTCGGACGCCGATGCCACCCGGGCCGTCGTGCAGGAGTTCCTTGCCGCCCGGGTGGCCGGGGACACCGGGCGGCTCGTCGAGATCTTCGCCGACAAGGTCGACTGGCAACTCGCCGAGAACCCCGCCGTCCCATGGATCCGTCCCCGGTCCACCGCTGCCGAATGCGCCGCACAGTTCACGGAGCTGATGGAGTACACCGTGCCCGACGACGCGCGCGCCTCCGTCGGCACCTTCCTCGTGGACGGTACCGACGCCGTCCTGATGGGGCACCTGTCAGGGACCGTACGCGCGACGGGAAAGACCTTCGAAGGCCCGTTCGCTCTGCACCTCACCGTCGAGGACGGCCGTATCACCCGGCACCACCTCTATGAGAACAGCCTGTCGATCGCCGAGGCGTGCACCCCGTGAGGGCGTGGGAGGCCGGGACTCGAAGCACCGTTCTGCGCGGCCGACGGCGCGGTCCGCGCTCGCGGGTTCCGGGCGGACTGCCGTATCGCTCCAGCAACAGCGCAGGCAAACCACGCCCGTACTGCCGGTCCTCCTGACGCACCCCGCCCCCGGCCGTGGCCCTTCCTCCGCAGCGCCCGTTTCGCCGTCGCCCTCTCCGGCAACCCATAAGCAAACGATCACCGGGCAGGGCTCGGAGAACCACTGACGAAGGAGCACCATGGGACACGACGCTGCAGAGACCCCGGACAGTGGCACGGACAGTGGCAGTGGCAGCGACATGAGGGCGATGACGTACTCGGCCTTCGGCGGACCGGAAGTCCTCAAGGAGACCCGACAGCCGCGCCCCAAGGTCGGACCCGGCGAGATCCTCGTGCGCGTGCGGCGCGCGGCGGTCAATCCGGTCGACTGGAAGATCATGGCCGGGGGCCTGGAGGGCCTGATGGAAGCGTTCTTCCCCGTGGTGCCCGGCTGGGACGTCGCCGGAGTCGTCGAGCAAGTGGGTATCGACGCGCCCGAGTTCTCGGTGGGGGACGAGGTCATCGCCTATGCGCGTAAGGACTACGTGCACGGTGGGACCTTCGCCGAGTTCGTCACCGTCCCCGTGCGTGCCCTCGCCCGCCGGCCCGCGTCCCTGACCTGGGACCAGGCCGCGGGCCTGCCGCTGGCCGGCCTCACGGCGTACCAGGTGCTGACGCGCCTGGGAACCGGTCCGGGTGACACCGTGCTCATCCATGGCGCCGCCGGGGGAGTGGGATCGCTGGGGGTGCAGATCGCATGTGCTCTCGGCGCCCGGGTCATCGGTACCGCCTCGCCCGCCAACCACGACCGGATCCGTGAGCTCGGCGGGGAACCTGTGGCGTACGGGGAGGGAGTCGTCGAACGTGTCCGGGCCCTCGCGCCGGACGGAGTGGGTGTCGCCGCCGACTTCGTCGGCGGGGTACTGGACACGACACTGGCCGTCCTGCGCGAAGGCGGCCGGCACGCGTCGATCGCGGACGGCTCCGTCGTCGACTCCGGCGGGCAGTGGATGTGGGTACGGCCGAACGGCGCCGACCTGGCCGAACTGGGAGCTCTCGCGGACGCCGGCAAGCTGACGGTGCCGGTGGCGCGGACCTTCCCGCTGGAAGAGCTGGCGGACGCCTTCGAGTTGAGCCAGTCCGGGCATGTCCACGGGAAAGTCGTCGTAGCCGTCTGACCCCGCACCGCCGCAAATGTGCCTGCGACCCGAGCCCCGCATCATCAGCGGTCCGTACAACCTCTAGCCTCGTGTGGACGACACCCGCGACACCGGATGCGGTCCAGTGGGCCGGCCACTCGCGCGGACGGCGGCCTCTTGGGTAGTCGACGGTCACAGCACCCACGGCGCGCGGCGAGACGCTGCTCGGCGAACAGCGCTCCAGCGCGGCCCTGCGCCGCCGGTAGGGCCACCAGGTCGTGCGTTCCCCTGCCCGTCAGATACAGCAGATCGACGGCGACGAAGCGGGGCGGGCCTCTGCTCAGCGGGCCGAACCGCGTCGGCGCTGCGCCGCTGGACCGCTCAGTGTTAGGGAGCGAGTTTCGCGGGCACACGGCTGTGTGAGTGGAATGGCTGGGGTGCCTGCCTCCAGGGTCCGGCCGCTCGCAGGCGGCCGGACCCCTCGCCATGGCATGACGTATGCAGGCATCGACACATCTGCTCCATCGTGTTTGGTCGAGCCCGCGCGTACGTTGAGCCCGGTGGACGTAGCCGCACTGAGCGGTCAGCTGTGGCGAGACGCGGTGCGCAGACGCGGAACGGCTGAGCAGGACCGGGACGCGTGGGTCAGGATGGTCGATTGGGATGCCGACCCATTCGAGGTCGAGCTGTACGAGCGGTCATCGGACCCTCAGGTGATCGCAATCGACCGGGCCCAGCGGTCCTGCGCTGGACAGTACGTGCGACATGTGAGGCGACTGCGCGGACGTCAGCGACATCAGGCCAAATAGGATGCGAAGCCGAGCACAAGCACTGGCGAACCCTCCAACTCTCCCTCGGACGCCGCGAGTAGTTCGACAAGAGCCACCGAGCCGTCGCCGGCCTGATCTCCGACCGCACCGCCGGAAGATGAGCACGTCAGCCCACCCGCCAGGACAGCACGCCCCGACCCGAATCGCGTACGTCCCGGGAGTCTCGCCCTTCTCAGCAACTCCTACGCTCATGGTTGCAGCCGGAACGGCACGCTGGCCTGAGGGGTACGCCGACCTTCCCCAGACGACCCGCGCCACGCCCCTGGCTCAACCACAGGAGTTGCTTGTGACCTCGATCGACCGCCAGGAACCCTCCCCGTCCCGCGATCGCTTCCTGGGCGCGTACCGGGAGCTGAAGCACGGCAGCCCGGACGGGCCCTCCTTGCACGCCTGCGTGCGCAGCAAGGGGGATCCGCACGAAGAGAACCTTGTGCGCTACTTGCGTGCAGGCTCGGTGTTCGCCGCCACCGGATCGGGCGTCAACAACGTTCTGAGCCCGACGAACCAGCTGATAGACGATCTTCACCTGCTCACGGATGGTGAGTGGTTCTGGCACACGGACCTCGCCCACCACGTCGAGCGATACCACGTGCCGGTGGATCAACGATTCGTCGAGCATGCACGCGACCTAGGTTGGTCCCCACCGCAACTGAGCGAAACCGAGCTGATCCGGCTCGCAGACGCCTTCTTGCCCCCTGAGTGACAGCCCCGCCTTCTCGTGCATGGCGATCAGGAAACCCGAACCCTGGTCCGTCGTGCGGAGCTGTGGTCTGCGGGGGCCCGGACCTTTCCAGGGCCCATACCCGACGGAGAACTGCGGGGGCTGGGGACGCTACGCGGCCCCAGCGGCCACGCTCGCCATCGGCGTCGCAGCCACCACCGCTGGCGGCTCCTGCCCGACGTCCTGCACATCAAAGCGCGTGGCCACGACAGGGACGGCCGTGTCGCGGCCGGCGCCGAAGTGCACACTCTCGAGCCAGTGAGATCACCAGCTCTGTGCTCCGCCTACAGCAACTTTTGGAACCAGTGCGATTTGTACTCCCCGCTCGGAATGTGTGACCAATCCGGAGGCCACCCGTCATCGAAGGCCTGAGGATCCAAAATTAGGCCGTTGACCGTATGGCCCTGTGATTCCAGAAAGCGTTGCACAATTCCGTAAGGGTCCTCTTTCAACTTCTCTCGGGATGAATCGTCGAGGTCAACAACGAACTTGTAGACCTCGACAGTGACCGTTTGGTCCCCGACTTTCTCGATGGTGCCGTGAAGTTGAGCTTCTTCGGGCATGGCAGCCTCCGCGCTTCTTGGATTAGGGGCCATCGCGATCTGCGCCCGTGTGTTGCGGCTCATTTTCCAGTGTGCGCCGACCGCAGGCGTGCGCAACTGTGCCGCGATCGCTCCCATTGTTTCGTCCAGCTCCGCAGCGTCATTTAGGTTTGCGGTGCTTGTTTTGACCTGGCGGCCAGTCCGCCCTACCGGACGAGCATGCCTAGCGTTTCGCAGGCTGGACAGCTTTCCCGGACCGCCGTTCCACCCCGGCGAGGACACCTCGAATGCCTGCCGCAGGAACCGGGCTTGGGCTCCGGCGTGATCTGCTGACGTCGCCTTACCGCCTGGAAGCAGGCCGGCGTGTGGGACAAGCTGCACGTGGCGCTGCTGAGGAGGCTGCGGCCGGCGAAGCAGCCAGACTGGCCGCGGGCCGCCTTGCGGCCCGGTCGGCATTCGGGCCTCGGTTCGGCGGTATGCCTGTCGAGGGCCCACACCCCTGCAGTTCTGCCCGCTTCCCGACGCGTGCACTAGCGTGTCGGGCCATGGCTGACGTCTTTGAACTCATGCTCACCGTCGACCTGGTCGACCAGATGTCTGAGGAGGAACTCGCGGAACTCCGTTGGCACCTCGGACTGGGCAGCGAGCCGGACGTCCTCCGCATCGTGACCGACTTCCCAGGCGTAGTGGAGGATGACCACGGAAGGCACGTGGTCGAAACCCATCCCGAGCCACTTCTGGGCCAGCACGACTATGCGTCCAAGGTGGACGGACCTCTGGCCTCTACGCTTGTACGAAGGCAGGACACGGAGTCCGACGCCTGGCGCCTGACCAGTCGGCAGGAGATCCACCCCGACGCCTTCGACAGTGTCGGGCAACTCCTCAACTGGCTCGCGACCAAGGCCGAGGGTCGACACTGTGATCCGGACGGCAAGGTCACCTTGGGGCGCATCCGCTTCTACGAAGATCCCCAGTTCGAGCCGTTGGTGGTGTGGGAGGGTGCCGTGATCTGGCCGTCGTAGCTGCTGAGCCGGAACCCGGTGGTGGGCGGTGCCGCCCACTGCTGATGCCCGGCTTCGACGAGGCCGGGCAGCAGTTCGGCGGCTGGAAGTGTTCGACTTCCGCCGGATGTACCGGGAGGAGTCGCCGGCATGTGCGCAGCTTGTTCCGGACACCCTCGCCTCACGCTCGCTCGCGAGGGGTTTGGGCCAGGCCGAGTACAACGTTACCGATTTGGATGCCCCTGCACCGTTCGGCGAGGTAGTGAGGCACGGTCCGAAGGCTTTGCCCGACGAGGCCGCCCGGTGCCTCGAAGAGCGTGCACCAGTGATGCCGTCGGACACTTCTCGACGCATACGAACATGTGCCTGCGCCCCCAGGATGCCGTCAGCCTAGGCACAGCCGGGCGGGTCGTCCTCGGTCGGTACGAACTGCATGGTGGGCATCCCGGCAGCGTCGAAGTTGGCAGTGTCCGGACCGATCAGGGTCATGTATCCGGCGAGCCTCTGGCTCTGCGGCGAGGCCGGCTCCCCCTTGACCTGCTCGACACTGGGGAACACGGAGTCGAGCGCCCACCAACGGCCACCGAAATTGACCCACTTCACCCCGCAATGCGTATTGATGTCATACGGATACGGCTTGTGCTGCGCGGGCTTGGGCGGACCTTCCTGCCACTTGCCCTTCGTGATGGCGCGGGCCGGCAAGGTGGGGGCGTCGGACCCCTCGTCTGACGAGGGGGAGCAGCCAGAGAGCAGCAGCCCTGTGCTCAGGATCAGCACGGCGGCGTGGCGCGATGGTGTCATGCACCTAGGACGTTGCGGTCACGCGTTTCGTTCCGGCGCGAGGATGCTGCCAGCGAAGGTGCTGGACGGAGACGTAGTCCACCGTCCTTGTGCAGTCGTCGTGTGAGTGGTTGGCCGAAGACTGCGCTCGGTCACTTTGTACACGGGAGGCCAACCGGCGACCTGACCTGTACATGCATGAGCGCAGCTGCGTCGCGCATACCTCCGCGAGGCCCGCCAAGGCCGGTGCCGTCGAGGGCGAGGTCGCGCCGTGCCAGCCACTGCTCGGCCTGCGCCGGGGTTCCCGAGGAGTCGGCCGTGCGCCCGTGGGGCAGCGCGACGGCTTTGTTGGCCAGGCTCAGGCAGGGGTGCTCCATCTTGCCCGGCGCCGACGGCCGGGAGGCTCCTTCACACACGACCTCTTCCATGGTTCTCACGGTACGGGTTGCATCCATCCGTGAGACCTGCATACAGTCTGTCTCACGGTTAATCTCCAACCCATCCGTGAGGAACTCTTTCGTGTCTTCCCCGACTCTTCAGACCGCCCCGTTCCCCGTCCGGGTTTTCGGCGGCCCGACGGCCCTCTTCGAATACGGCGGCCTGCGCTTTGTCACCGACCCGACCTTCGACGGCCCTGGCGACCACCAGGCGCCGGCCGTCGTGCTGACGAAGACGGCGGCGGCTCACGGCAGCCCGGCCGATCTCGGACGCGTCGACGTGGTCCTGCTCTCGCACGACGAGCACGCCGACAACCTCGACACTTCCGGCCGGGCCCTGCTCGCCGACGTCCCGCTAACACTCACCACCCCCGGCGGTGGGGAGCGTCTCGGGGAGGCGGCAACCGGCCTCGCCGACTGGCAGTCGGTCGAACTCGATCGCCGGGACGGCGGACCCGGCACGGTCACCGTTACGGGCGTCCCTGCCGTCCACGGCCCCGGCCCGCGCGAGGAGGTCGAGCCGGTCTGCGGTGAGGTCGTCGGGTTCGTCCTGACCGGCGAGGGCCTGCCCACCGTCTACGTCAGCGGCGACAACGCCTCGCTCGAGGCGGTCAAGGACATCGCCGAGCGCTTCGCCCCGGTGGACACGGCTCTCCTCTTCGCCGGAGCGCCCCGCTTCTCCGATGTCTTCGACGGCGGGCTGATCGTCCTGGACAGCGCCCAGGCCGCCCAGGCCGCGGAGATCCTCGACGCCGGACGTGTGGTCCCCGTCCACTACGACAGCTGGGCCCACTTCACCGAGGGCCGCGACGAGCTCGTCGCCGCCTTTGCCGCCGTCGGTCTCGCCGACCGCGTCGACTTCGGCGTCCGCGGCTGACCCCACGCACGTCGGGCACGTACGCCAGAAACGGCCGGGCGCCGACCGATAAAGACCCGCTGCGACTGTCGGCCGGCGCCCGGCGCCCTCCACCTTCCTGCACGGCGCACACCTCGAAACTGAAGGACAGCACGACCATGACCGACCCGATCCGCGGCACCCGCCATGGCTCCGCCCCCACCGCCTTGTCCGTACTGGACTCCGCCATGACCGGCACCGGCCAGAACGCCGCAGAGGCGCTGGCCGGCAGTATCGAACTCGCCCGGCTCGCCGACCGGCGCGGCTTCACGCGCTACTGGATGAACGAGCACCACGCCATGCCCGGCGTCTCCACCTCCAGCCCGCCCGTCCTGCTGTCCCGGCTCACCGCGGAGACCAGCAAACTGCGGCTCGGAGCGGGCGGGATCATGCTGCCCAACCATTCACCGCTGGTCGTCGCCGAACAGTTCGGCATGCTGCAGGCCCTCGCCCCCGGCCGTATCGACCTGGGTCTGGGCCGCGCCCCGGGCACCGATCGCGCCACGGCCGCCGCCCTCCGCCGCGGCGCGAGCGATGACGAGGATTTCCCCCAGCAGGTGGCCGAACTGCTGCACTTCCTCGGCGACGACTTCCCGGCCGAGCACCCCTACGCCGACCGCGTGTACGCCGTGCCGGGGCCCGCTCAGGACCGGCTCAACGGCGTCACCCCGCGCACCGGCCGACTGCCGGTGTGGCTGCTCGGCTCGTCCGGGTACTCGGCGCAGCTCGCCGCCAGGCTCGGACTGCCGTTCGCCTTCGCCGCACACTTCAACCCGCGCGATGTCGTGGCCGCCCTGCGTCTGTACCGCGAACGGTTCATTCCGTCCGAGGCCCTGGGTGAGCCGTACGCGCTGGTCAGCTTCACCGTCGCGGCATCCGACGACGAACGTGAGGCCCGCCGCCAGGCCGGCACCCTCGCGCACGCCATGCTCCGCATGTTCCAGCGCAAGTCGTACCTGCTGCCGACCACCGAGGAAGTGGACGCCTACACCTACGACGCCCAGGAACGCCAGGCCGTCGACAGCTGGCTGCACCACGTCCCGCATGGCACCCCCCAGCAGGTCACCGCCCACCTGAACCAGGTGCAGCGGGACTCCGGTGCCGACGAGATCATGATCGGCAGCGTCGGCCACTCCATCCAGGCCCGGCTGCGTTCCACCGAGCTGATCGCCGACGCCTACGGCATGCCCGACAGCCCACGCTGAGGCGGACGGGCGGACTTCCGCCCACCCACGCCCGTCACCTTCCACCGCCGAGTCCCCTGACCGCCGGGAGTTCCCGTCGAGTGCGCGTGGCCGGTCCTCGCCTGCCTGGCAGCCCTCCGTACGTCCCGTACCGCCCTCCTGGCCGAGCACACCACTGCGCACGCGGCCCACCAGACCCACGTGCTCGCCCGGCCCGACCTGCCAGCGGCCCCGCTACGCACCGACGACGCCCCCGAAGCTCCCTCGCCCCGCGCAGTGAACCTGGTTGCCCAGGACGACGCCCTCGTCGTGGCCACCACCATGTGCAGGGCCGCCCACTCCGGCCGCCCGCTCAGAACCTTCCTCGACCTGCTGACCCCACGCGCGTTCACCGGGAAGCCGGTGCTCTCCCCTGGCCGCCGGGGGCAGCCCTGCCCCGTCCTTGCTCTTGACCACGCCCTGCGCCCGGTACCACCGACCACGGCCTCCCGAAAGTCGCACCACATGGCCAACCCGCCCCTCACTTCCCCCCGCACCCCGACCACCGCCGCTCCCGCACCCGCCCTGTCCGCAGTGCAGAAGCGCACTCTGACCGTGCTGCTCGCCTCCCAGGTCCTCAGCGGTGTCGGCCTCGCTGCCGGTGTCACCGTCGCCGGGCTGCTGGCCGGGCAGATGCTCCACAGCACCTCACTGTCCGGACTGCCCATCGCCCTGCTCACCGCGGGCTCCGCCGTCGCCGCCATCATCATCGGACGCGTCTCCCAGCACCACGGCCGCCGCCCGGGGCTGGCCGCCGGATATCTCACCGGCGCCGTCGGCGGTGCCGGTGTCGTCGTCGCGGCCTCACTCGGCAACCCCGCACTGCTGCTCGTCTCCCTGTTCCTCTACGGCGCCGGAACCACGTCCAACCTCCAAGCCCGGTACGCAGGAGTCGATCTCGCCGCACCCCGTCAACGCGCTCGCGCCACCTCCACCGTCATCGTCGCCACCACCGCCGGCGGCATCGCCGGACCTCTGCTCGCCACTCCCGCCGGGCACCTCGCGACCGCACTCAATCTGCCCGAGCTGACCGGCCTGTTCCTCCTCTCCACGGCCGCGTTCACGCTGGCCGCGCTCACCCTCCTCGTATGGCTGCGCCCGGATCCACTGGTGCTCGCCCGCACCCTGCCCGTGGCCTCGGACCAAGGCACACCCGCGGACTCCCCCTCCCGGACCGGCCCCGGGCTGCTCATCGGCGTCGTGGTGCTCGCCGTCAGCCAGCTCGTCATGGTCGCCGTGATGACCATGACCCCCATCCACATGCACGCCCACGGCTTCGGAACCGCCGCTTCCGGCCTGGTCATCGCCCTGCACACGGGCTCTATGTACCTGCCGTCACCGCTGGCCGGTCGCCTCGTCGACCGATTCGGCGCCACTGCGATGAGCGTGGCGACGGCCGGCACACTGCTCACCGCAGGAGCGGTCGCCGCCCTCGCGCCCGGCCACTCCTTCGCTGCGATCACCCTTGCCCTGGTCCTGCTCGGCGTCGGCTGGAGCTTCGGCCTTGTCACCGGCACCGCGATCGTCACCAACAGCACGCCCCTGGCCACCCGCGCCAAGGTTCAGGGACTGGTCGACGTCGCCATCGCCGTCGCGGGCGCCATCGGCGGCCTGGCCTCCGGCATCGTCGTCGCCGTCACCAGCTACCCGATCCTCGCCGTCCTGTGCGCCGGCCTCGCCTTCGCGGCTGCGCCTGTGGCCATCGTCGCGGCCCGGAAGACTCCGCGCACCAGGTCGACGTAGTCGGGGCGGGACCGGAGACGAAACGTGCCACACAGCCGATCAGTGTGTCCGGGCCGATGGCTTGCCCGGTTGTCGTGACCCGGAAGGTGGCCGCGACGGCGAGCGCGCCAAGGGTGAAATCCGCGCGCCATGCGGTGCGTACGGCCCGGGGGTTGCTGCATGTGCCCAGCCAGTCCGAGGAGTGCGGCTGCTCCTGCGGACGTAATGCAGCCAATCGCGCTGAACCAAGAACGCGGAGTCTGCTGCGTCGGTTCTGCGACTCATCAGTGACGCAAGGAGCTCTGATCCGCAGGGGGAAACTGCCTAGTCGGCACCCTGCGGGGCGACGTCCGTCGGATCGGGCTGGCTTGCGGAGACCGGGCGTTCGAAGAAGGTCTCCAGGACGACCGTCGCCTGCGTTCCGCTGACGCCGTCGATCGCGTAGATCCTGCGCAGTACGTCCTGGAGCTGCTCGGTGGTCGCGGTCCTGACCTTCAACAGCACCGACGCGCTGCCCGCGATGACGTGCGCCTCCACGACCTCGGTGAGTGCGGCGAAGCTTTCCGCCGAATCTCCCATCCACGCCGACGACTCGACCATCACGTACGCGAGTACGCCGCACCCCACCGCCGCTGGGTCCACCTCGGCCATCGTGCGGCGGATGACGCCCCGTTCCCGCAGTTTCCTGATCCGCTCGTGGGCGGCGCCGGCGGACAGGCCGACGGCCCGTCCGAGCGCGGCGTAGGACTGAGTGGCGTCCTGCTGAAGCTCTGTCAGCAGGATTCGGTCGATGTGATCCACGACTCTCCGTTCTGCATGGCCTTGTAAAGACAGTACGTCATCCTGCAATGTCATCTAGGAACTGAACGACATTCGCCATGCTCGTCATTCGTTGGACGGAAGGACATCCGATGCCCGATGAACGCCCCGAGCTGTACGAGAGCTTTGACGACCGGTTCCGTACCGGACGATGCATGAACGGTGACGAGGGCCTCGAGGTCCTGTACACCGGCTGCCGCTGGGCCGAAGGGCCGGTCTACCTGCCCGCCTGGCGGCAGCTGATCTGGAGCGACATTCCCAACGACCGGATGCTGCGCTGGGACGAGGAGACGGGCGCCGTCAGCGTCTTCCGCCGCTCCGCCGGGCACACGAATGGCAACACTCTGGACCTCGAGGGCCGACTCATCACCTGCGAGCAGGGAAACCGCCGGGTGACGCGTACCGAGCACGACGGCACCATAACCGTGCTGGCCGACCGCTGGCAGGGAAAGCGCCTGAACAGCCCGAACGACGCGACGGTGAAGTCCGACGGTTCGATCTGGTTCTCCGACCCCGACTTCGGAATCACCAGCGACTACGAGGGCTACCGGGCGGAGGGCGAGATCGGCTCCAACAACGTGTACCGCATCGACCCCGCCACCGGCCGGGTCAGCCTGGTAGCCGATGGCTTCGGTGCGCCGAACGGTCTTGTCTTCTCGCCCGACGAACGGCAGTTGTACGTCTCCGACACCCGGGCGGGATTCATCCGGGTCTTCGACGTGCGGGACGACGGCACACTGTCGGACGGCAGCGTCTTCGCGGCGGCCGGAGCCCGTGCGGCGGCCCGCTTCGACAACCTCCGCTTCGACGAAGACGGCCGGCTCTGGGCCGCCGCGATGGCGGACGGCGTGCACTGTTACGACCCTGACGGCACACTGATCGGGCGGTTGAACGTGCCGGAGGCGGTGGCCAACATCTCCTGGGGTGCCGCAAAGCGCAACCGTCTGTTCATCGCGGCGGAGACCAGCCTCTACTCACTGGTCATGGGCGTCACGGGGACACACCCGGCAGGACCTGGGCGCAGGCCCTGGCTCGGTCCGGCGCGCTGAGGCACTCGGCCGAAGGACAGAGGCGGGCGAAGACGTCGAAGAGACACACCCTTGTTCCTGCATCCGCTGGGCGACGGGGTGTTCACCCCCGCTCGGAGAAGACCGTCACCTTGAGCGAGCAGCTCAATGCGCATGTGCGCTCTGCCGTGGCGTGCCCCGTGCCGTGCCGGGGCGGGCGTCAGGTCAGGTGTGTTCCGCGGCGCGTAGGGCCCGTGCCAGCCATTGCAGTTCGTCGCTCGCGTCGGGTGACGCGTCCTGCCCGCGTACACGGGCGACGAGTGTGCGGTAGTGCTCGGCTCCTGCCTCGATCCCGGCTTCCAGGCTGCGCAGTACGGCGCCCCGGTCGGTCTTGCCGAACAGCTGACACAGCACCTCGGCCGCTGCCGGCCCCTCGGGAGCGACCCCGTCATCTCTGAGCTGTGTGACGGCCTGCACGATGTGCCTGGCCCACCAGATGGACGCCCCGGGGGGACGGCCCTGCCCCGGTAGGGGTGTGTTGAGCTCCATCCATGTGCGCAACTGGCCGCGGAAATCAGGGTCTCGCACCAGTTCGGCCAGTTCGATCCAGGCGTCGACCTGCGAAGGTGTGGGATCGTCGGGCAGTTCGATGGTGTAGGCGCTTATACGCTCGCGCAGGCGCGGGTCGTCGAGGCCGCCGAACACCTCCTGCTTGAACTCGTCGATGATTTGCTTGCGTTCGGCGGCAGAAAGCCGCGCCAACCGGTTCATCAGTGCTGTCTCCTCAACGGTCGAACCCCGTTCGGCCACGGTGGCCAGGACGGCCCGGCTCACCTTGAGTGAGCGGATCTGCGCGTCGAGCGCGGCCACATGCACGTCGGCGACCTCGGCGACTGTGGTGCGGCCGCTCAGAACGCGGCACACGTCGTCGAGCCCGAGGCCGAGCTCCCGCAGGGTGCGGACCAGCTCGACGCGGGCCACGGACTCGGCGTCGTACAACCGGTAGCCGCCTGCGGAGCGGGCCACAGGCGGCACCGCCCCGCGGTCCGACCAGAAGCGCAAGGTGCGCACCGGAAGTCCGGTGCGATGCGCGAGCCGACCAATGGTGAGCATGTCGGAGCGTTCGTCGTCCATGAGCACGATCCTGGACCCTCCGGCGGCTGGAGACTCAAGTGCTTCAGTGCGACATCATCCCGAAGGTCCTCCAGAGCTCCGTTCGCGCTTTCTCACCACCCCGAACGCCGGCAGGATGCGCCACATCGCCTTCGATCAGCCCCGCAACCTGCTCGCATCGGAAGAGGCAGCTGCAGCAATCCTGAAGTTCCGTTCCCTGGCCGGCCGATCACTGCAACTGGAGAACAGCCGCGGGTCAGGGGGTCAGGTCCCTGCAAGCATCGTGGGCCCCCACGGGGTTCAGGCGACTCGATAGGATCACGGCATGAATGGGGATCCCGTGGCCGCGCTGCCAGAGGCTGAGTACCGGCACGTCTGGGACCGCTTCTACGAGGACTTCGACTTCCAGCCGAGCATGAGTTCGTTCAAGTGGCCGGCCATCAACGAGCCCTTGGCGTCCGTCACGTGGCGCCTCACCGCGCTCGACGACGATCCGGGCTACGAACGCCTGGACCGCATGACCGTGGTGGTCAAGCAGGGGCTGGCCTCCTGCGTCGGCCCCAGGGGAACGCTGCTCGCGCTCGACTGGCAGCACACGGCGTACCGCTTCGCACCGCAGGAGGTCGGCGGTCCTGGGCAGCCGGCTTGGCCTCTCAGCCCGTACCCCGATGGCGATTACTACATCTACCTCACGGAAGACTTCCGCCACGGCACCTTCGGGCACCCCTGGGAAGAGTCCCTCTGCCTGTTCGGTGAGGACCTCCTCAACGCCGCATCAGCGGAGCTCGACAAGGTCCTTGGCTCACCGATCCGCAGGTCCGGCAAGGCAGCGCGCCTGGCCTGAGTCCGGATGGGCTGCCGATGTCGGCGGCGAGCCGGGCACGGACGCTGCCGGTGGTTACCTGCTCGGGGAGATACGGCGGGGCGAGTACGGGGGCGAACGGCCATCTTGGCGGCGGCCTCGAACTGGCCCCCGCCGACCGCCGGCTGCCACATCAGGAACCGTGCCGTTGCCCACGGCCCCGAACGCGCCCCCCGCGTCCGCGGCATCGCCGCTTTACTCTCAGCGGCCCGGCACCCAGCATGTGCCGGGCCGGACATCCGAAGAGTCGCATGAGCACTCCAGGACAAGGTCCGAGCCCTGAGGACGCCCTCGCCCGAACGCTTCAAGAGCGGCGGCGGTTGAGTACCCCGATGAGAGTGGCAAGGCCGGCGGCGCCCGCCGGGTCATCCGCGTAGCGGGTGGTCTGGAGGGGACCGACCTCAGGCAGGACGATGTTCTCCCGGGCCAGGACGTGGACCAGGGTCAACAAGGCAGCGCGGGCATTGCCATCGGTGAAGGGGTGGAAGAACGCGACGTCGAGGTATGCGCGGGCCGCGCGGGCGGCCAGCGGGATGTCTGGGTCGGTCGCCTCGTGCAGACAGGAAGCGAAGTCGCTCTGCGTGCGTGGGGTCAGGCCGTAGCGCTCGCGGCCGGCCTTTGCATAGGCGTCGTTCGCGCGGAATGGTGCCTCGGCTTCACCGAGGACCTCGCGTTGCCAGTCGGCCAGCAGGGCGAAGTTGAGCGGGGTGCGGCGTACGGCATCGGCTCGGGCCAAGGTGTGGGCGGTGAGCAGACGCTCGGCGCGATCGGGGTCGCGCCGGCGCACCGGCCCTTCGCACCAAGTCCGGAACCCGTCGCGCGCAGGCGTAAGCCGCCGCAGGGCTGGTGCGTGTTGCCAGTCGGCTTGATCGCGCACGCGTAGCCAGACCGAAAGGCTGTCAGTAGCGGTCATGGAGGTCCTCCAGGGCCGCCCTCTCGCGGTGGTCCCGGTAGGGAGCGCGGCCGGTGAGGCCGACGGCGAGGTCCTCGCCGACGGATTCGATCAGCGTTCGTCCAGGGGTGACCCAGCTCTCGAACCGGCCGCCGATCGCGCTCTCCACTACGCGCCCGGCTTCGGCCTGGTCCAGGCCGGTGGTGGTGAGGAACCAGCCCAGCACCATCGAGGCCTGCCCGTGCCAGCCACCCTCCGCTCCCGAGTCCAGCGCGTGCGTCACGAGCCGGACGCAGGCCCGCTCCAGGTGCCAGCTGCGATCTTCGGGTGAGGCGTCCGACGGCGGCGCCAGCTCGGCGAAGCGCTGCGCCGTCCGCTCCAGCCACGCCCGCCACTCCAACAGCGCTGCTACGACGCGAGCCGCGGTTTCGTCAGGAGTCGTCACAGAGCTTGCGCCGCTGACCCAGCTGCCGATGGGCCCACCATCGCGGTAGCACCAGTTCCATCCCCAGGCCCAGTTGCCGTATCGCTCCCTGATGATCGCGCCGATCTGGCTTTCACACCAGCGTTCGCCCTGCCACCAGCCGTTCATACCCGAGAGCACGGGTGGCACCCACTCATGAACCAGCGAACACAGGCGGGCTTCCTCATCCTCGTCCCAGGCGAACGGGTGCCGCGCCGGATCGAGTTCATCCCAGTTTCGAATGCCCTCGTAGGTGATGGGGGGCACACGGTTCTCGGGAAAGGGCAGGGTGTCACGGTTGTACGTCAGCGCAGGCCACTCTTCCTGTCCGATGTGATCGACCCACCAGTCTCGGCTCCAAGACCTAAGTGCGCGAAGGGTTTTCCGGGCCGCACTCCGATGCGGCCATGCGTCCAGAAGCTTGGAGCGACCGACTCTCCTGACGACCTGACGCAGACGCCAGCCGCCTGGAACCTCACCTACGCAGTGCTCGCCGCACCCGGCCTCCGTAAGCCACCGCCCAGCGGCCCGGTCCTTTCGCGCGTCCGCGTACCTCGGCCGGGTGGGCGGCCACCCGCGCACCCGGCCTGATCACCTCAGCGGCGAGCGGTCAGCTCAGTCGGGCGTCGGCGTATACGGTCATCGCATCGCGCTGGTAGACGGCGAGGCCGTCGGCGATCTTGTCGAAGTTGGCCCGCATATGCGGGTCGTCGACATAGGTCTGGCCCACTCCCTTGTACGCGGCCGCGGTCGGGGTCCAGAACCGGCAGATGCCCTGATAGTTGGCGTCCACCTCGGCCTGTACCGCAGGGTCGGACACCGGCGTGCCGGCCACCATGAACTCCGCCATTCGGATCATCTGCGCCGTCACCTCACGCTGCCAGCGCTCCATGTCCTCGGACGTCATCCCCTCGACGGCCTGCCGGGACTGCTCCCACGCCTGCGGCCACCGCTCCCGTACCTCGGCCTCGGCCTCGGAGGGGGCCTGGAACCCTTCGAACAGGTTCTCCGGTTTGTTGATCTTTGTCATACGGTCGTTGCCCCTACCTTCTTCCAGTTCGGCGATGGTGCGGCCGACCGTACGGGCCAGCGTCTCCAGCCGGTCCCGTTCTGCGAGCAGCCGTTGGCGGTGCTCACGGAGCACGGCCACCTGGTCGAGCCGGCTGTCCAGGACCGCCTGGATCTCGCGCAGCCCCAGGCCCAGCTCCCGCATCAGCAGGATCTGCTGCAACCGCAGCAGATCAGCCTCTTCGTAGTAGCGGTGCCCGTTGCTTCCTATCCATGCGGGCGGCAGCAGGCCGATCTCGTCGTAGTGCCGCAGCGTCCGCGATGTCACCATGGACATCCGCGCCACCTCCGCGATCGACCAGGCCATTGCCGGTGCCTCCCTCGCCGGGCCGGTCTCTCCGGCCACACACATGACCGTAGAAGTTGCCGCAACGGAAAGCACAAGCCCGAAGCCCTGTTACGCACTGCGCGCCGTCCGGAGGACGCGGCGCGACGGCGACAACCAGGGGGCGTCGATCACGACCGGGAGGGAGAGACCGGCGGGGGTGAACTGGAGCCCAGTGAGGTGCAGGTATGTCTGCGAGTCGGTTACGGGAAGACCGGTGTGGGCTGCTCTGTGACGAGTCAGCCGATGCGGACGGTTGGAGCTCGGATACGGTCGTCGCGTCGTACGGGCGGCGCGTCGGCGCCCGCGTGGCTGCCGTCCGCGGAGTCCGAACCACGCGACGAGCGCCTCGACGCCCCCGTGAACAGCCCCATGGGGCAGCCGCTTGGTCGACCGGAGAGACCCCGGGGGTTACTCCAGGAAGCTGTCGATGGGCGCCGCGTTGTATTCCGCTGCGCCTGTCGTGGTGATGCCGCCGGCTGAGCCGGGCAGCCGCAGAGAGTTGACGGCGCTCACGTACAGGTCGGCTGTTCCGTCACGGTTCGCGTCGCGCAGCCGTACGAGGCCACCGAACTGGTCGTCGGCCGTCAGCGGGCCGGGAACGCCGGGGGTGTTGCGGGCAAACCACTGGGAACCGGCGCCGGACAGGCCGCTCGCCCGCCCCTTGAAGACGTGCACGCCGCCCGCGTAGTCCCGGCCGTCGATGTTCTCGCCCGGCACGCCGACCGCGAGATCCGCGTAGCCGTCGCCGTTGACGTCGCCCGCCGAGACGGATGAGCCGAACCTGTCGTAGTTTTCGGCGGAGCCGGCGACGCCACTCGTCGACTGCGTGAGGAGGGTGCTTCGGGACGGGCCGCCGGACGAGCCGTACCAGACGCTGACGCGGCCCTGCTGCTTCGAGTAGAGGGATGTGCCGATGGCGATGTCGCCGTAGCCGTCCTTGTTGAAGTCGGCGATGACGCCGTCGCCGCCGCGCTCGGAGCTGCCGCCGTTGCCGGACTGGTACTCCAGGCGCAGGCTCTTGCCCGGGGTGAGCGCGCTCGCGCCACCCTTGATGAACCAGGCGTCGGACGCGATGCTTTCGGGGCTGACCACGTCGCCGATGATCGCGAGGTCGGCCTTCTGGTCGCCGTTGACCTTGCCGGAGATCAGGGCCGAGGCGTAGAAGGACGTCGTCTTGTCGAGCTTGGTCACGCTGCCGGTGGTGCCGGAGCGCGTGAGCGGGCCGCGGTAGACGTAGGTCATGGATTCGTTGATGACGGCCAGGTCCTGCTTGCCGTCCCCGTTGAAGTCGCCGGTCGCCAGGTCCTTGCCCATGTAGTTGTGGCGGCCCGGGTTCTTGTTCGGGAGAGCCGTGCCCTTGGACAGGCCCGAGGCGGAGCCCCACAGGAGTGTCACGGCGCCCTGGAAGCTGTTCTCGCCGGTCGCCGCCACCGCGAGGTCGCCGTATCCGTCGCCGTCGAAGTCCGCGGCGGCCCGTACCTCGCCGAACATGTCGTCGGCCTCGTCGGCGCCGGGCACGCCGGGGCTCGCCTGCGTGATCCGCTGCTGTGTGGAGCCGGGCCCGGAGGCGGTCCCGAAAACCACGGTGACGCCACCGCCCCCTTGGGCGCTGAAGCTCGAGTACGCGTAGTCGCGGTGGCCGTCACCGTTGAAGTCGTCGCCGTGCTTCGCGGGCGCGGCGCTCGCTATCGCGGCGGGCAGCGTGAGGGGGACGAGGCCCGCCACCAGGAAGGCGGCGAGCGTGGCCGTTGTGCGGATGCGCATGGTGTTGGGGTTCCTTGTGAGTCGAGGGGCGGCGAGAGTGAAAGGGCGGAGGCAAGCGGGGTAAGACGGCGATCTGGTCGACGAAGCGGGGTGCATGGCCGGTGGTGCGCGGGAGCGCCGTGCCATCGGCAGTTTGGCAGTTGACCCCGGTGATGTGTGGGCTCGGCCAACAGGAGACCAGGAGTGGAGCCGAAAGGTTGTACGGGTAAAAGGTGAAGGCGAACTCGCCGCTGTTCTTGGGCAGGCGCCCGCCTTTCGGATCGTAGACGCGCGGTGGTGTTGGTCGTCGCATGACCCGGTCGGACCGGAGCCGCCCGGCAGGCACCGGCTTTGTTCCATGCGGCCGGACGCCCCCAGCACGTCATCCGGTTCTTTATGATGTGGCCTCGAGCACTGTCCTGATCAGCCTGTGCGGTAGGTGCGCCGGGTGGCGCACGGACGGGATCACAAGTGATCGACTACGACGGCGAGGCCCGAGACTACGACACATCCCGAGGCGGCGAACCGCGAGCGCAGGCGTCGGCGGATGCTTTGGAGCAGTTGCTGCCGCAAGGTCCCTGCACGCTTGTGGACATCGCGTGCGGCACGGGCATCGTGACCAGGAGACTGCTGCGGCGTGAGCGCACGGTGCTGGGTATCGACTGCTCGCCCGGGATGCTTGGGCTGGCTGCCCAGCGGGTCCCGGGAGGCGTGGTACGGGGCGATGCCATGCGGCTTCCTCTTGCATCGGACAGTGTGGACGCTGTCGTGATCGTCTGGCTGCTGCACCTCTTGTCAGCACCTGCTGCGGTGCTGGCCGAGGCGGCCAGGGTGCTGCGGCCCGGAGGGGTCCTGATCACTACCGTCGACAAGGACAACGCCTACTTTGTCCAGGACAGCGACATAGCCCAGATCACAGCACAGCTGCGACGCCGGCACGCGCCCGGTGTCCCTGATCGCGCCTCCCAGGTGCTGGACTGGGCGGCCGAGTACGGCCTGGGGCTCGTTGGCGAAGCCGTGTTTCCAGGAACTGGGCAGGGCCGCAGCCCGCGTTACTGGCGGAAGGTGATCGAGGCAGGGCGCATACCCTGGTGCACGTCTCCTGCCCCGGATCAGGTCGCTGAGGTCAGCCGACGGCTCTCTGAACTGCCGGACCAGGACGCGCCACGCCCGGACCCCTTGTATCGCCTCATCGCCCTCAAGGCGTGATACTCCGCCAGCTGGATACTCCAGCCAGGCTGTGAACGGTGTGCCGAACTTGGTCGCTTGTACGGAAGTTCGCCGGAGCCCGATGGGCCGGTCGCCGGGCAAGAGGCCAGGGTCGAAGGGCCCCGACCGGCCTTTGGGAACAGACCCACCAACGTCATCGAAGGAGCCAGCGGGATCTTCCGCATCGACCCGCAAACCGGCAACCGCAAAAGCACCCACGGCCCCCAGGCCGTACGCATCGGCACCTCCGGCCCATAGCAGGCCCGCCCCGTCGGTCAGCCTGCTGGCGACGTTCTCGAGATAGCAGAGGCTCCACTCAGCTTCGGCCTGCCGCCCAGCTCCCTCGCCGCGTACGGCCTTGCGCGTCGGCCCGGATCCGGTCGGCCGGCGTGCGGAGGGCGATGCGAAGTCCCTGTCACCGGAGCCGGAGCCGTGCCCTGGCGCATCATCGCCAGGGATGTCCCCGCACCTTTGAGGGCGGATGCCGGCACAGGTGCCCGTTGGGCGCCGCGCGTGACCGGGGCGGCCGGGACATGGACGTCGACGCGTTGGAGCGAGAGGGGGATGCGGCTGCGGCCGTTGAGGTTGCCGCTCCCGGCCTGCTTGCCAGGGCCTGGCCGGGAGCGGCACTTGGGTGCCCTCACCGAGAGGGGCCCAAGTGGCGACAATGAAGCGCCGCCCGTAACTGTGTCCCTGATCGGCTTGCCTACACGGCTTTGAGGGTCGCAACCCGCGAACACCCGCGAACCACAAGGCGGGGGAGCGGACAGCTGCCCGAGGCCGGCTTCCCCTGCTGTGTGCGCATTCCGCGGAACGCTCGCCACGGCATCGTCCTCGGCGCCGACTGCCCTCGCCCTGACGGCCGACCTCGCCTGAGCAACCGCGGCGCCCCGCGCAACCGCCGGTGCGGCGGCTGGGACGCGTACGTCGGCCGACCTCACCACTCGCGGCGGAACGTCTGCGAGTGCTCACCTGCGCAGGTGCCGACTACCGCCTGCGGTCGATCTCCTTCAAGTTGGCCGTGTAGACCTCTTCGCCGGTGCGGTCGCCGGTTCGCCGGCACTCCCGCAAGGCTTTGCGCGTCCAGGCCCTGGCCTCGTCGCGTTCGCCCGCGTGGTAGTGGTTCAGCCCCATCAGACCGCAGAGTTTGCCCATGAAACGGCGGGCGGACGCCTCGTCGGGGAGTGGGTCCAGGTCGTCGAGCAACCGCAGCAGCACGTCATTGCTTGCGGTGAACAAGGCGCGGTCGCTGAGCTGCTGCGCGTGCGTCAGGGCGTCCCGGCAGGCGCCGAGCCGGCATCCGTCGGGCGTGGCGCGCCGCAGTTCACGGGCGGTGAGCAGGGCGTCCAGGACCGCCGCGGCGCTCGCCACGTTCCGGCCGCCCGCGCGCAGTGCCAGCTCGTGCGCACGGCGGGCGTGCTCCACGGCCGCGTCGAGTTCGTCCCGCAGGGCAGCGTGCGTGGCTAGCCGGGAGTGAATGGCTGAAACCGAGGCGTCGTCGGCCGCCCCCGGGCTGAGTTCTTCGCGGAGCAGCGCGTCGGCGGCCTCGTACTCCCCGTCTTCGGCGAGGACGTCCGCCTCGTGGAGCCTCTCCAGGAAATTGCCCGGCCGGTCGGCACCCGACAGCCGTCGCAGTGCGGCGGGACGGCCCAGCCCGTCCAGCTCACGCGCGAGCCGCTGCAGCGTCAGCGGGTACGCCCGCATGGCGTTCATGTTTCGGCGGAAGTGCTCTCGAAGCTCCTCGGGCACCCGTAGCCATTCGTCACTGCGGGCGTCGAGTTCGGCGGCGTGCTCGCGGCACAGCGCGCGGAACTCGGCGTCGTTCCCGGTCCGGTCGGCCGTGCTGAGGGCACGCAGCACACGGCCCAGCTCCCCGTCGATGAAACTTCCCACGTGCGGCACCTTCACTGGACAGGAGCCCCCCACTGCAGTAGATGGCGGTACAAGTGCATGTAGAGCAGTCCTGCCGGGTGCTCGTGCCCGGTGCTCCACCCGGACAGGAGGGCGCTGTGTGGCGCGCCGGGCGCCACGTCACCGACGATCTGTTCCACGTTCTCGCCGGTCCGGTCCAGGGACACGGTGACGGCCGCCAGGCGGGCCTCGAACACCACGCGGCACAGGGCCTGGCCCACGTCGTGCGCCAGCAGCCCCGACTTGCCCACCAGCACCCACACATCGGCGCGAACCGGCCGCGCCAGCAGGCGCCCGTACGGCAGGTGCCCCACGGGGACGGGGTCCACCGCGGTCCAGCTCCCCGAGACGACCCTCACCCCCAGCGACTTCTCCAGCTCCGCCCGGTGTCGTCGCGCCCAGGACGAGATCAGTACGGCCTCCCCCTCGCACTCGGCCACGACCGCGACGTGGCAGGTCTGCGCGGGCCTCGCGGCTTCGGATCGGGGGACGCGCCAATACGGCGCCACATCGGGAGGCCCGGCGTCGGGGCGTCCGTTCTGGACGTACGCACGGAGGTTCAGGCCGTCCCACCCGTCGAGGGAGCCGATCACGCGGACGGGCCGCTCACCGTCGACCGGCTGCGTCCCCTGGTAGTCCGGCGCCGGAATCAGAACTCTCCGCTCTCCCATGTCTGGCAGCGGAACCACGCCTGTGACGAGGGCCTGCCGGCTCATGCGGCCGTTCGGCACGGCGAAGGAGAGCAGGCTGTTGTAGAGGTAAGGGAGGTCGCCCGCCTCGGCCATGGACAGTCCCAGCCGGCGCACGCACTCCTCACGTGTCTGCAGCCGGAACACTTCGGTGTCCAGCAGCCCGCGCCAGATGACGAGCTGACGGTCCTGAACGAGGCTGCGCAGCGATTCGGCGTCCGTGGAGGGGCCGGAGGGCCGTGCCGATCCGCCGGTGTGCAGTACGTCGGGGCGCCCGCCCACCGTGCTTACCAACGAGGTCGCCGCCTCCAGACTGCACCAGGCCCGGCCCAGGTAGTCGGCGACATCGTCCAGCAGCACCAGGGTGCGCCCGGCGAACTGCAGCAGGGACAGCGACTTGAGGGTCCGCTGGAACAGCGCGTCTTCCTCGGGGGAGCGTGGAGTCTGCGGCATGCAGCTGAAGTCGTACCAGAGGTGGATCCGCTCCAGCAGCGGCCGCAGTGAGGGCATGTCGTCGAGCAGGGCACGCAGGCGCCGCAGGCCCACATCGGCGGACGCCTGCGCCGCCCCCGACTCGACCGCTTCCACCCCGACCCGGTCCACCTCCCCGGCCACCGGCAGGAGTGACGTGTCGTCCAGCGTTTCCCTCAGTACTCCGACCAGCAGGCACTCGGCGAGATCCGAACCGGCCGGGCCGACCGGCATGTGCATCGCGGCGGGAGCCACCCGGCGAGGGATGCGCAGTCCGCGCCGGTGGGCGACTCGGACCGCCTCGCACAGCGAGTCGAACAGGTGCCACGCGACCAGTCGCGCCTGGGTGCCGTCCGGGTCGGGCTGATCGACACCGAGCCAGCGGTGCGAGACGAACACATGATGCCGGCCGGGGAAGACTCCGCGGGCCAGGGTGGATTCCACCTCACGCATCCGCGGGAAGCGGGCGTACGCGATGAGTTCGTGCAGCGGCAGCCAGCGCGACTCCGCCAGTTGCCGTCTGACCGACATGGTGGGCTGGGGGCGTATGTCCTGCGGCCCGGCTGCCTCTTCCAGCATGGGGTGAGGAACCGCCAGGGGAAATCTGCCGATGACCTCGCCTCCGGGTTCCGCCATGGCGTACAGCAGCCCCCGCTCGATTCCGACGCGGACCTGGCCGTCAGGAATGACGAGGTGCCGGTGGGCCAGGAAGTCGTGCTGCCCGGCGAGCCGGGCCACGTCGGGGGGCAGCCCTGCCCGCTGCCTCCGCCGCTCACTCACCGCCAGGCCCGCCAGGGTCTCCACGCCGACGTACGGAACCTGTGGGCAGGCGCACCCGTAGCGGTGTGCGATGTCGTCGTACGTCCGCACGCCCCCGCCCCGCAGCCCGCCCCGCGCGTAGCCCAGCGCCTTGGCGGCCGCTTCGCCGGCGCGCTGTACGTACAGCAGCCGGGGATGCCTGCGTAACTTCTCCGGCGGGATCGACAGCATGGCCTTCATGTCGTCGGCCGGCGGTTCACTCCCCGTCATCCAACTCACCTTCCAGCAGCGGCCGTTGTGCCCGGCCTACGATCAAAGCACGGAAGCGCTCCGTTAGGCTTGGCCGACCTGACGACTACGGGGAGATGCCGCCATGGCCGACATCGGTGAATCGCTGTGGAACGACGGCGTCGGCACGGAGGGCTACCGCGACGCGAAGGCCGCGTACCACGCCGCGATCTTCGAGCAGTACAAGTTGTGCGTGGAGATGGCCGACCGGGTCAGCGCCCGGCGCAACCTCGCCAACACCTTCTTCCTGACCCTCCACACGGCCCTGCTCGCCTTCCTCGGAGCATGGCTGACCCAGGATCCCCACCGCGAGGTGCCCGTCGTCCTCGCCCTCGCGGCCCTGCTCGTCCTGTTGGGCACGTGTGTCACCTGGTGGTTCACCGTCCGCTCCTACCACCAGTTGAACCGGGGCAAGTTCGCGGTGATCGGAGCGCTGGAGGAACGGCTGCCGGCCCGCACCTTCGTGGCCGCCGAATGGCGCGCGCTCGGCGAGGGCCGGGACTGGCGGGTCTACCTGCCGCTGAACCGGGTCGAGCGGTGGATTCCGCTGCTCTTCGCCGGGGCCTACGTTCTGGGATTCACGGCCGCCGTCGCTGCGTGAAACCCGCGGACGCTGCGCACCGCGCGATCAGCGCGCCGCCATCGCACACCGGGATAGAGTGACGGCCACCTCGCCCGGGTCGAAAGGGGATCGCCACGTGGTCACGGTCGCCGTCACCGGTCACATGGACCTGACCGCCGAGGCGGAGGGGCCGGTACGCACGGCCCTGCGCGACCTGCTGGTGGGTCTGCGCGGCGACGCGCTCGTGGGGCGTTCGTGTCTGGCCCGCGGCGCTGACAGCCTCTTCGCCGAGGAGGTCCTGGCCCTCGGGGGCCGGCTGTCGGTGATCATCCCGTCCCGCGACTACCGGGACGCGGTGGTCGAGCCGGCGGACCGCGTCACGTTCGACGCACTGCGCGACGCCGCCGACGAGGTGGTGATCATGCCGTACACGCACGCGGGACGCGCGGCCTATGAAGCGGCCAACCACCACCTGCTCCGGGGCGCTGATCGCCTGCTGGCCGTCTGGGACGGCAGCGCTCCCACCGGCCGGGGCGGCGGTACGGCGGACACCGTGGCCGCGGCCCGCTCGGCCGGTCTGACCGTCGACGTCGTATGGCCCCCCGGCGCGCGCAGGGCCGGCGCCTGACATCCCCGCGCGTCACGGTTCCGGGCCGGTGCACCCGTACACCTGGAGGTTGTGCCGGGCAGTGGACTGGCAGCGCCGTACGGGCTCACATCCCTGGGCGGGACGGTGACACCCACACGCCGGCAGTGGACAACGCGCCCTTCGATCTGGTGACGTTTCTCTCGGCGTGCTCGCGGCCCCCCGCCCCTTGGAGGGTATGAGGGTCGGCTGCCGACAGGTGTGATGGCGTTGAAGGGCGCGGTGCTCGTTCCGTGCCTGGAGGAGCGAGGGCGCGCCTGACTCCCGTACGGCGTCCCTCGAAGGGCGGGGAACCGTACGGCGGTTCCAGCCCTTCGGCGGTTCGAGAACGTCGGACGTCGGTATGTGTCTCGCCTGTGTTCAGCCGGCGTAGGTGCCCACCAGTCGCGCCAGTTGCCGGCCCGCGGCCCTCAGCGGCTCCTCACTGCGGTTGACCTGCGCTGTGACCTCGGCGCCCTCCAGTGCGCTGATGACGGTGGTGGCCACCTCGCGTGCGTCCTGGTCGGTGAACCCGCAGGCGCGGAGTTTTTCGGCGACGATGTGCTCCCAGCTGCGCAGGGCCTCGGCGCACACCTGCTGGATCTCGGAGTTGGTGCCGAGGGTCTCCAGGGCGGCGGCGGTGAGGGGGCAACCGTCCGTCCAGCCGGACTCGCGCAGGCCGACGGCGAGTTCAACGGCGCAGGCCTCGACGGCCTTGGCGGGGTCGTCCTGGCCGGCAAGGACCGTGCGCAACAGCGCCGCGAACTGTTCGTCGCCGTGCTTGATCGCGGCCACGGCGACGGCTTCCTTACCGCCGGGGAAGAAGTGGTAGACGGAGCCCAGGGTGGCATCCGCCTCCGTGGCGATCTGTTTGATGCCGGTGCCCACGTATCCCTGGCGCTGGATGAGCTGTGCAGCGACGGTGACGATCCGCTCGCGGGTGCTGGCCGTCGCGGCGACGGCGGACTTCTGAGCCATGCGGTCACTCTACCCACCTTCTAAGTAGAGCGTTCGTTCTAGGCCTGTGCTACGTTTCCCAGCAGTGCTAAATAGAGCGCTCGTTTTAGTCGCTCCATATATCTCTGGAGGCACTCATGTCGCAATCCGTTACCGTCATCGGTCTCGGCCCCATGGGGCAGGCGATGGCCGCCGCGTACCTGGACCGGGGCTACGAGGTCACGGTCTGGAATCGCACCCCGTCCCGCGCCGACGCGCTCGTGGCACGTGGCGCCACACTGGCAGCGAGTCCCGCAGAGGCCCTGCGCGCCAACGAGTTGGTGCTACTGAGTTTGATCGACTACGGGGCGATGTACGTGGCGTTCGAGGGGGCGGAGCAGGCCGTCGAGGGCCGAGTCCTTGTAAACCTCAGCTCGGACGTGCCGGAGAAGGCGCGCGCGGCGGCCCGCTGGGTGGCCGGGCTCGGCGGCACGCATCTGACGGGCGGCGTCCTGTCCGCGCCGCCGGGCATCGGCAGCCCGGACATGTCGACCTTCTACAGCGGCCCGCGCGAGGCGTACGAGAAGCACCGCGCGGACCTGGAGGTCATCACCGGCAGAACGGACTACCGGGGCGAGGACCCGGGCCTTGCCGCCCTGATGTACCAGCTGAACATGGTCATCTTCTGGCCCGCGATGCTCGCGTACTGGCAGGCGGTCGCCCTCGCGGGCGCGCACGGCATTACCGCCTCACAAATCGCTCCGTACGCGGCCGACAACTACGCGGGCATGCGCGAGTTCATCGACTTCTACACGCCCCGGGTCGACGCCGGGAACCACGCGGGCGACGTGGACCGCATCTCCATGGGCATGGCGAGCATGGAGCACGTCGTCCACACGAACGCCGACGCGGGTGTGGACACGGCGTTCCCGCAAGCGGTCCTGGACGCTTTCCGCCGGGCCGCGGAGGCAGGCCGAGGCGCGGACAGTTTCAGCAGCCTGGTGGAACTGCTCCGCAAGCCGGCCTGACCGGAGCTGTCAGGCCCGGCCCAACAGCTGCTGTCGTATGGAGCGGCTGAGCTGCCCTGCAGGATCGCGGCCTCCCGGTCGGCGCCTTCCGTGGCGAACCAGCCGCCTCGTAAGTGCCGCTCGGAGCCGGTCGACGTGCTGCTTTCGGAGATCAAGGTGCGCGCCCGGGCCGCCACCGGCCACCGCCCGGGCCTTCAGCTGCTATCGGTTAGCTGTCTGCCCTCGTAGGCGCTTCTTGTTCCGGGCGCCGGGCTGGGGAGCGCGTGCGGAGCCGCTCCGCCGGCCAGCGTGCTCCTGGCACGTGGACCGGAGCTGGTCTGTGGGTGTGCCTACGCAGGCATGGGGGTGAGCCGCTGGGGCAGGGTGGGGGCATGACGGTGATGCTTGGTGCATTTGTTCTCGGTACCCCTGATCCGCCCGCGCTGGCCGACTTCTACCGCGCTCTGCTGGGCTGGGAGGAGGTCGAGCGGGAGCCTGAGTGGGTCCGGCTGCGGGCCCCGGAACAGGAGCGCCCCGGCTTGAGTTTCCAGCTGGAAGCCGACCACACGCCCCCGGTGTGGCCACAACGCCCAGGTGCTCAGCAGATGCAGGCGCATGTGGACCTGCAGGTCGACGACTTGGATGCGGAGACCGAGCGTGCCTGCGCCCTGGGCGCCACGATGGAGGAGTACCAGCCTCAAAAGGGCGTACGGGTCCTGCGTGACCCCCACGGTCACCTGTTCTGCCTCTTCCTGCCAGGCGCCTGAACTTCCATTGGCGCCGGGGCGGCACCTCCGTACCTTCACGCTGATGACTGCTCGTTCTTGCGCCTATGCGCCCAGCGCATCCCATCGCGGACAGCTGCTCGATGCGCTCGGGTGTCAGTGTCGCGGGCCTGTCCCCCGATTGGTGGCTGGTCGGGTCGGGGCTGGAGCGGTCAGGATCGTCTGAGGGCCGCCAGGCGAAGTACCTCTTCCTCCCGCGAACAGAAATCTGTGCTCGTCGGAGTAGACATTGGGTGGTGGTGTGGTTATGGTTTCTCTCGTAACGCAGAGAGACCGAAGGGCCTGGCAGAGATGAACTGCCGGGGAGCAGTACCGCAGTGGCAGTTCGCAGGGCGGTGCGGTGGTGGAGTGTCGAAGCCAGTGATTGCAGGACGGCGACGGGACTGACGACTGGACCGGGTGGCCCGCGGTGATCAGGGGCCGCCGTTGGCAGTACCGCAGTTGACGCGGTGGCAGTACCCGCAAGTGCAGTTCGCAGTACCCAGCAGTGAAGTCAGTGAGCGGTACCTCGGTGAAGGCGTCGGCTGCGGGCGCGCGCACCGGGAAGTTCGGCAGTGGGGTTCTAAGCCAGAGCACACGCAAGACGGGCGACGGGGCTGGCTGCCGAAGAGTGGCGCTGAGACAGGCCGCTGAGCAGTTCGCATCAACAGCAGTACGCAGTAGTGCAGTACCCGTTTGGTAAGTAGTTGATCCCAGAGGGAAGAGCGGAGGAACGAGGCGCCATCAGGATCGCCCGGGCGGAGGTCATTGAGCCCGGGTACCGCAGGACATCCGATAGTGAGGTGGTCTCCGGTCAAGCAACCGCGATCCCCGCACCCCCGACAGCAACCAGGTCGGGCACGCGGAAACAGAAGGCCGGCGCAGTATCAGGGCCGGCAGATGGTGTAGCAGTTCCTTCGGGGCCCTGGTGCCATTGGCGCCAGGGCCCCTCCAGCATGTTCTCTGCAGCAAGGTGCGATGACCGCAGACGACTCGTATGGCCGTCTTGACGACGATGACTACCCCCGCCTACCCCACAGGCCGCGCCGCCGACATGCTCGGCACCACCCAGGGCTTCCTCCGAGCCATCGGAGACGCCCGCCTCATCACCCCGTTGCGCTCAGAGGGTGGTCACCGCCGTTACTCCCGATACCAGCTGCGTATCGCCGCCCGGGCCCGGGAGCTCGTCGACCGTCGACAGTTCCGCGGGTGCGAACCTGGCCGGACGTCTCCGATGTCGAAGGCCTGGCGTGCAGAACATGAACCAGCGCTACTAGGCTGTGCGCCGTTCGGCCCCAGGCTCGGGGTCCCAGGGGGCGGGGAACAGGATGTCCGTGGAACGTCACATAGCGGGGATGCTCCAGCAGATCGCCCGTCAGCAGGACATCATCGAGATCGCCCCGCAGGGCACCACGCCGAAGGCGGCCGCCTTGGCGCACGTGGCGGAGCAGTACGGCTACACGTACGGCATGGCACACAGGACCGGGTTCAAGAACTCGCTCGTCCAGGTCCGGATGTACAGGGACCCGCAACCCGACGCGCGCGTCCGCGAGGCGGCCACCATCGCCGCCCATCCGCAGGCGGGCAACGGCGGCAGCGTGCCGGGGCTGGAGCAGGGCTCGCTGAAGCCGCTCCCCGAAGCGGTCGCTGCCGTGGCCGTGCTGAAGGACCTCGTCACCTTCGACGTCATGGCCCTGTACGTAGCCAACCGGAGAGAGAAGGTGCTGTGCTACCTCGCCTGCGCTGTCCTGACCGTCCTCCTGCTTATCGATAAATCGCCGGTCGAAGCGGTCGCCTCCGGCGGGACGGTCGCGCTGCTCTGCACCGTGGCGTACAAGGTGGGCGCGATCCGCCGCAGGAAGATCGCACAGCGGCTGACGGCCGCCGGGTTCCTCGAGGTGCGCGACGAACAGGGCGGTCGGCGGTTCCTGCGCCCGGGGCAGCAGTTGCCCGGCCGCACCGACCCGTTCACCGCCTGAGGCCCCGGCCTGCGGTCGACAGCTCGAACTCTGCCGCGGTCACTTACACCTACGACGGCGACGGCAACCTCAAGCAGCGTTCCGACGGCACGGGGGTTGTCGCCTACGACTTCGACCCGCTGTCGCGTGAAACGGTGCGGACTCTGCAGAACGGCCAGGTCCAGGCCGAACGATGAGCGCCGAGGACGTCGCGGCCGGGCGGCCGCCGGCAGGGCGGCGTAGCGGCGTACCCGCAGAACAGGCGAGCGGCAGCAGGTTACTGACGACCACTGATTTGTGGCCGCAGCCCTGCCCGTTGCCCTGGGGGAGTACCAGGTGTGCCAGATGGAGCGGACTGGGGCGACGATCCGCGAGCTTGAACAGCAGGGGAGCGGTGCCGCCGGGTGGCTGCGCACGCCCAGTTGTCGTGGAAGATCGAACCCAAGCGGGCGGGAAAGCCGGTGCGCCTGCACCCCTGGAGGTCGGCGATGTGTTCCATGTGCGCGACGAGCTTCGCCTCCGCCAACTTCCGGGCATGCCGCTCCTGTACCGGTTCGACCACGGCAGGTCAGCACTACAACGCCTCGCCGAGGGCTTTGTGCTGAGCTTTTGGCGCACGTCAGGGCAGCGCAGCCGGACGCTGAGCTGCCCCGAATTCCGTGTCTGACGGTCTCATGTGGCGACCGCCCATCGTCCGCAGTCTCGCTTATAGCGGCGGTGCCGCCGGTAGGGCCGAAAGATCTGCACCATTACCGGGAAGGTTCTGCACCATTCAACGGGGATCAGGCCGCGACGAGTTCCTGCTCGCGGTCCGGCGTCCTGACCTTGGGCTTCTTGTTCGGCAGCGAGAGCCGGAAGACCTTGTGCCACGCGGAGAACACCTGCTTGGGCAGCGGCCCGGTGACGTACTCCAGCTCGTACTTCTCGAACAGTGCGCGCACCTTCACCGCGACCTCGGCGTACCGGTTGCTCGGCAGGTCCGGGAACAGGTGGTGCTCGATCTGGTGGGAGAGGTTGCCGGTCATGAAGTGCATGGCCTTGCTGCCGCTGATGTTCGCCGAGCCCATCATCTGGCGCAGGTACCACTGGCCGCGCGTCTCGCCCCTGATCGACCGGCGCTCGAAGACCTGCACGCCCTCGGGGAAGTGCCCGCACATGATCACCGAGTGAGTCCAGATGTTGCGGACCAGGTTCGCGGTGAATGTGGCGGCGAGCGTGGGGAGGAACGACGGGCCCGACAGCAGCGGATGGATCACGTAGTCCTTGAGCACCTGCTTGCGGATCTTGCGGCCCACGGCCCTGGCCCGGGCGCGGAACTCCGGGTTCTTGCGGCGGCGCTTGCTCAGGTTCTTGCCGAGCTCCAGGTCGTACGCTGCGATGCCGTACTCGAAGAAGCAGGCGTTGAGGAAGTTCCACAGCGGCTGGCCGAGGTGGAACGGGTGCCAGCGCTGGTCCTCGTCGACGCGCATGATGCCGTAGCCGAGGTCGTTGTCCTTGCCGATCACGTTGGTGTACGTGTGGTGCAGCTCGTTGTGCGAGTGCTTCCACTGGTCGGCCGGCGAGACGTGGTCCCACTCCCAGGTGGTGGAGTGGATCTTCGGGTCCCGCATCCAGTCCCACTGGCCGTGCAGGATGTTGTGGCCGATCTCCATGTTGTCCATGATCTTCGCCACGGACAGACCAGCGGTGCCGATCAGCCACGCGGGCGGGAAGATCGAGAACAGCAGTACGCCCCTGCTGGCCAGCTCGAGCTTGCGCTGCGCCGAGATGACCTTCCGGATGTAGGCGGCGTCTTTCTCGCCGCGGTCGGCGATCACCTCGTCGCGGATCGCGTCCAGCTCGCGGCCGAGCTCCTCGATCTGCTCCGCGCTCAGGTGGGCTGTGGGGTCGATGGCGGTCAAGGTGTTCCTACCGTTCGATGTCGCAGGGGCCCGCCGCGGCGGACACGCAGGTCTGGATGAGGACGCCCGGCTCGGCCTCGGTGATCTCGCCGGTGCGCAGGTCGCGGACGGCGCCCGTCTTGAGCGGCGTGACGCAGCCGAAGCAGATGCCCATGCGGCACCCGGAGGGCATGAGCACGCCGGCCTCTTCGCCGACGTCTAGCAACGGCGTTGCGCCGTCGGCGTCGACGGTCTTGCCGGTGGCGCTGAACGTGACTTCGCCGCCGTCGCCGGCGACGACGATGCTGGGGCGGAAGCGCTCGGTGTGCAGGCGCTCCTGGACGCCGTGCTTCGTCCAGTGCTCCTCGGCGGCGTCGAGCAGGCCCGCGGGCCCGCAGGCCCAGGTCTCGCGCTCGGCCCAGTCGGGCACGAGTTCGTCGAGACGGGTGATGTCGAGCATGCCGTCCGTGTCGGTGTGCACCTCGGTGAGCTGCAGCTTCTTGTCCGCGGCCAGGTCGTGCAGTTCGTTACGGAAGATCACGTCGTGCTGCTGGGGCGCGCAGTGGACCATGACGACGTCGTCGAGTTCGGTGGCGCGCAGCATGCCCATGACGGGTGTGATGCCGCTGCCGGCCGTCAGGTAGAGCACCTTGGCGGGCTTGGCCTGCGGCAGGACGAAGTCACCGGTCGCCTGGTCGAGCTGGATCAGCGTGCCCGGTGTCGCTCTGCGGACCAGGTGGTTGCTGACCTTGCCGTCCGGGATCGCCTTCACGGTGATCGTGACGCGGCCGTCGTTGCGGCTGGGCGGTGAGGTGAGCGAGTAGGCACGCCACAGGCGCACCCCCTCGACGTCGACCCCGACCTGCACGTACTGACCGGCCGTGTGGCCACGCCAGCCCCGTCCCGGTCTGATCACGATGGTCGCGGCGTCACCCGTCTCGGGGTGCACGGCCTCGATGCGCCCCCGCAGGTCGGCGCCCGCACGCAGCGGGCTGACCAGGTCGAGGTAGTCCGACGGCAGTAGCGGCGTCGTGACCATCTCCAGCAGTTTCCACGCCCTGCTGCGAAGGGCTGTACTCGTCATGACTCCAGCTTGCTGCGCCGCAAGGCGTAAAGTCCTGACCGCAGGACGTAAATCTGGCTGGCAGAATTGTTCGCAGGGAATAGAAACGTGAGCCATGCAATCCAGAGGGCCAGCGAACTGGCCCTGGACGAGACGACGGTCACCGCACTTCGGGCCGCGCTGAAGAGCACCGCCGACGAGGTCGTCCAGGCGATCATCGACGAGGTCCCTCCCTACGCCAACGCCCTTGCAGGCCACATGGGCGCCACCATCCGCCGAGCCGTCCGCACCGCCCTGGGGCACTACCTGGACCTCGCGAGCGGCAACGCCACAGGTGGCGACGCCGGTGACGCGGCCTACGAGCTGGGGCGCGGCGAGGTGCGCGACGGACGTTCGATGGACGCCCTGCTCAGCGCCTACCGCGTCGGAGCCCGCGTGGCCTGGCGATGCCTGGCAGCGGGTGCCGTACCCGCAGGTCTGCCCGCCGCCGAGGTCGCCAAGTTCGCCGAGCTGACCTTCGCCTACATCGACGAGCTCTCCGCCGCGAGTGCCGCGGGCCACGCTGATGAACTGGCCGCCCGGGGCAGGGCCCACGAGCGCCACCTGGAACACCTGGCCCGCGACCTTCTCACCGGCGCGAGCCCGGACGTGCTGCTGGCCTCTGCTCAGCGCGCCGGGTGGCAGCCCCCGGTTTCGCTGACCGCGGTCCTGCTGCCCGCCGACCAGGCCCGGCCTGCCTACCGCACGCTCGACCCGAGCACCCTCGTCCTCGACGACTTGCCGGATGCCACCGGTGTGCTGCTCGTCCCCGATGCCGACCGATCACATCTTCTGCGGCAGCTGACCGACCGCACCGCAGTGGTCGGTCCGGCCCGGCCATGGACGCGTGCGTCCGCCTCGTACGCACGAGCCGTACGCGCGCGCTCCCTCTCCTCCGACATTCGCGACACCGAGGACCACCTGCCCGAGCTGGTGCTGAGCGCCGACGCGGACGCGTTCGCAGACCTGCGTGCCCGAGCCCTCGCACCCTTGCGGACCTTGCCTGCCGCGACCGCACGGCGGCTGGAGGAGACCTTGCGGGCGTGGCTGCTGCACCAGGGCCGGCGGGAGGAGGTGGCGGCGGCGTTGTTCGTCCATCCCCAGACAGTCCGGTACCGGATGTCGCAGCTGCGGGAGCTGTTCCCGGATCTCGCATCGCCACACCGGGTCCTTGAACTGACGCTGGCGCTCGGCCTTCGGGGCAGTTGACGTGTGCGCCTACCGTCCACGACTGCGTCCGCGAGCGGTCCGGGAATCGTGCCTCGTTCTCGGCGCCATCAGGTGGCTTATGCGGCCCGGGGCGGTATTGGCCAGCTGTGACCGGGGGATGATGTGCAGACCGGACAAGGCCTCGGGAAGCCCGTCGGGGGCGCTGTCTCTGAAAGCCGCGGTGGCCGATACGGCTCGACTGGATCCGGCGGATGATGCTCACCAGCCCGCTCATCGAGCATCTGGTCGGCAAT
This sequence comes from Streptomyces sp. NPDC054887, assembly GCF_053610585.1. NCBI lineage: Bacteria > Bacillati > Actinomycetota > Actinomycetes > Kitasatosporales > Streptomycetaceae > Streptomyces > Streptomyces sp. NPDC054887. Next base: position 59,482 of record NZ_JBSGYQ010000037.1, read on the forward strand.
CAGGGTGCCTACGCCCGTAAAACGGCTTTCATGTCATCGTGGAGGGTTCGTCCGGCACCGGGGGACCGGCGAGGCGGCCAGGCCGGTTCACCAAGGGCGGGGGACCGGCCGCTCGCGCCGAGGGCCACCTCGGTTCTGCGACGGCCCGTGCCTCCCTTCCCACAGGCCAACCGGCCGACCAACGTGGCCGGCCTGGCACACCGCCCGGGGGATGATGGGAATGGAACAACGGACGTGAGATCGGGAGCTTCCATGGCGAAACGGGTACACCAACCCCGTGAGGACGCGGAGTTCAATTTCATCCTCGGGATGAGCGGAGTTCCGGTCCTCGCATACTTCACCGGGACATGGCCCAAGGCAATCGAGCCCTGCCGGGAGATGGACCTCGTCGTGGGCGGTATCGCCGACGAATACGCGGGTCGCCTGACGGCCGTCCGCGCCGACATTACGCGTTGTCCGGCCGCAACCGAGCGATACGGAATCACCGGAGCCGCGTCCTGCGTCTTGCTGAAAGAGGGCCAGGTGGTGGCGCACGGCACCGGGCCTATGACCACCGCCGAGGTACGGAAGCTCCTGGACGGCCACCTCTGAGCGGTCGCTGTGGCACGGAGCCGCGACGCCCGTCACCTCTCGTCCATCGGAGTTGCGCCGCCTGAGCCACCTTGAGCTGAGACACCCCCACATGTCCCCGGGTGTGATGTCTGATGGGTGATTATCGGTCCAGCCGCCGACGGGAGTTGGACATGGCGGGTGGGGCAATGACAGGACGCTCGTACTTGCGTCTCGTCCTGGCGGGCACGGCTTCTGCACCCGTAGGGCCGGAAGTCGGGACCCGGACAGCAACGGCCGGGAGAAAGGACCCCGGGCGCGACGAAGGCCCGGACGTCTGATCCGGGCCTCGTTCTGTCAAAAGTGGTCCAGCGGGTCGATTGCCAGTAAGGGGGTCGGTGACCTTCCGTCTACTCGGCTCCCCGGGGGCCGTGGTGACCAAGTCCGAATGGCGTACGGGCGTCGGTATCCGCGCCTTGGCGACCCTTGCGGTGTGCTACGCGTCTTTCCTCGGTGATCTTGGCCGGCAGGCTGCGTCCGTACTGGTCTTGGTGCCAGCGGCTCATGGGAGTGGGGGTGGGGATGGGCGGTTGTGTATGAGGAAGGAGGTCAGTCGCCCGTCGGCACATCAGGCTGGCCTGGTGCGGCCCGGCGCAGTCGGCAGCTGTGGCATCTCTCTACGCGGTCCGGGGTGGCCACCGGCGCACTCGCTGTAGGCGAAGCATCAGCGCAATACGGGCGGGTGGTTTACCCGACGCACCCGTCAGACGCCGTATGCCCTCCTCTACTTTCTAAGCGTAGTCAAGCGACTACTCAGAGCGAGAGGGCTGGGTTGCGTACGACATCTACGCGCCGACTGGCGGCCCTCACCTCAGCACCTTCGCTGCCCGCCAACTCTGGAGGATCCATGCGACACCGCGTCTCCCGCCTGCGCACACGAGCCCTGGCCGTCGGGCTCACACTGGCGGTCTCCGCGCTCGTGCCCTCACTCCCCGCCGGTGCGGCCGATCAGTACGAGTGGGCCGCGTTGGGCGACTCGTACACCGCCGGCGGCTTTGTCGGGGAGCCGCAGCCAGCGTTGGGAGATGCGTCGCGGGACGGCTGTGACCGCACCAGCGACGCTTATCCCGGCGTTGTCGAGCGGGAGCTCGACGAGTTCCCGCCGGGCAAGTACGTCCACCTGACCAACGTCAGCTGCGGCAACGCCACCATCGCCGACATCGCCGACGCCAAGCAGACACCGATCAGCCCGGTCCAGCCGCCGGCCGCGGGCTGGCCTGCGGTGGACCCGCAGATCCAGCGAGCGAAGCTCAACGACCAGACCGACGTCGTCACCATCGGGGTCGGCGGCAACAGCCTGCCCTTCGGCGGCATGCTCCTGAAGTGCCTCGAACTGGGCGCGACGCCAGGCAAATCCTGCCGCGAGCACTACACCAGTCCTCCCGAGGGGGAGGAGAGCATCCAGGACAAGCTCGCCCGGGTCCAGGACGAGTACATCCAGATGCTGGCCAGGGTGCACGAGGCCGCGCCCAACGCCAAGGTGATCACGGTCGGCTACCCGGCCGTCCTGCCGGAGGAAGGCAGCGACTGCAATCGCCCTGCCCTCACCGAGCTGGGCTCGATCAAGCACGCCGACGTCGACTGGCTCCGTGACGACGTCCTGAAGCAGCTGAACAACACGATCCAGCGGGTCACCTCGTTCTTCGGTGACTCCTACGTCGACGTCTACTCCTCCAGCGTGGGCCACGACGCCTGCCAGCCCGCGGACACCAAGTGGGTCGAGGGCATCTGCGGCGATGCCGCGGACTACTGGCCCGCCAAGCTCCCCGGCACGCTGCTGAACTGCGGTCTCATCGGCAAGCGAGTCACCCTGGTCCACCCCAACGCCGCAGGATACGAAAACACCGCCGCCCGCGTCGAACGAGCCATCCGCATCGCACTGCTGAACTGACCGACCGCCCCCCGGCGCCAGAGCCCCGGCATCCGCGCGAAAGACGCGGGCCGGGGCACCCCGGCCCGCGAGCGCAAAAGGCACCGCTTGCCGAGCCCCCCGCAGGGCCGGGTGAGCGGTGTCAGGGCGACGCCGGCGCCGCACGCCGAGCACGCCACGGCACCCGGGACCGCCAGTACCTCCAGCGCGCCGAACACGTCCGGCTCGCTCGCGCCGGCCGGGGCACGTACGAGGCGCCAGCTGGTGCGCGGTTGCGGTGACGACGACGGCCATCATGTCCAGCGCATGCCGACATGGGACAGAAGCTCAATGCGCTCGGGGCTCGGGTGTGAGGGTGGCGACGGCCTGCTCCTCGACATCACCGGCTGGCGGGACGTGGACCGCGGACCTGTGCCGGACTGTCACGCTGCCGCAGTGTGCTGCTCGTGATCCGGGAACCGGTGGCCCAGCGCCAGGCGGGTCACGCGCGGCCAGCCGACGGTCGTGCCGCCGCCCCGCAGCGCGTTGGGGCGATCAAGGGGCACACGGACCCGCAGGGCCCCGGGTGCACTGCGGCACACGACGGGCGATGGCAGTACGACGTGTTCTCCGTCGATGCCGACCGGGAGGGTGCCGGTGTCCGTTTCGACGACGACTTCGGCGGCACTGAGCCGGACGAGCCCTTCCGAGCGCGGGCCGCGCACGAGGCGCGCTGCCTGCGCGGTGCTGGCGACCCGCACGCACACCACGCCGAGGAGGCCCGAGTCCAGCCGTGCCCTGCGGCCCGGACGGGTCGCGTCGACGGCCCGTCCGTAGGAATTGTTGCTGACGAGCAGCGCCTGGAGTTTGTCGACGTACGTCCCGTCCGCCCGTGCCCGCAGCGTGGGCGCGTTGTCACCGGTGAGGAGGCCGGGGAGGCTGCGCAGGGTCGTGCGGGCCTTGGCGTCCCGGTACGCGGGGTCGGTGACGACGGACGCGTACGTGCCGAACGAGGCGTTGTTGACGAAGACGCGGTCCGCCGCGTACCCGAGGTCGACGCGCAGTTCAACGCCTTCGGTCAGGGCTTCCAGGGCCGCCGCGGGATCCTCGCGGTCCAGGCCGAGATCGAGGGCGAAGTGGTTGCGGGTGCCGGCGGGTATCACCACGAACGGCAGGTCGTGGCGCGCCGCGACCTCGGCCACCAGCGCCTGGGTTCCGTCGCCGCCGGCCACCCCCAAGAGATCGGCCCCTTCGGCGACGGCCTGCCGGGCCAGTTCGACGACGTCCTGGCTCCCGTCGAGCAGGGCGACCCGGCACCCTGCGGCCCGGGCCTTGTCCACCAGGCCGAATCGGTCCACTTTGCCGCCCCCGGAGCGAGGATTCATGAGGACCCATGGTGCGTGCGGCGCCCGCGTGACAGCCTGCTCGTGAGCGGTGTGTCCGGGCGGCAGCGCCGTACGTGCCGTCGTGACGGCCAGTGCCCACAGGACTAGGGACACCAGCGCCGGCCACAGCATGCCGAACGCGGCGTACAGGGCGAGAACGGTGATCGGCGCGGCTACCGACAGGGCGGCCCCGAGGGCGCGGAGCACACCGGTGTGTGCCAGGGCCCACCACACGCCGACGGCGGCGAGTGCCAGTCCGGCGATGCCGACCAGCACCCACAGCACACTGCGCAGACCGGCGACGATCAGCGGCACCAGGAGGCTTCCCAGCAGGGCGAGCACGGCGAGACGGGCCCGTCCGGCACTGCCCTCGCCCAATGCCGCGACGTCCGCAGTGCCCGGTTTCCTCGTCTTGCCGCCGTGTCGTCCCACGTGTCGGCCCTTTACTCCTCGCGTGCGGGCAGGCATCGGACTTCCTTTCCGAGGGCCGTTCGCCGCGTACCGGGCCGACTCACCGGTTCCGCGTCGGGCGGTCCTCGGACAGGTCGAGCATGTCGTCCCGCTGGACCACGCACAGGGCCCAGATGATGAACGCCGAGATGGCGATCAACACGATCGACCACACCGGGTAGTACGGCAGGGAGAGGAAGTTGGCGATGATGACGAGTCCGGCGATGCCGACGCCGACGACGCGCGCCCACGTCGCTCCCTTGAGCAGACCGATGCTGACGATCACGGCGATCGCTCCCAGGACGAGGTGGATCCAGCCCCAGGCCGTCAGGTCGAACTTGAACACGTAGTTGGGCGTCGTGACGAAGACGTCGTCCTCGGCGACGGCCATGATGCCCCGGCAGAAGTCGAGCAGGCCGACGAGGAAGAGCATCACGGCCCCGAAGGCGGTGAGGCCGGTTGCCCAGCCCTGCTTGGCCGTGTGTGCCGGCCGGGTGTGTGTCGTACTCATCTTGGGCCTCGTTTCTCGCGAGTGGGATCCGTCAGCGAACGGTGGTGGAGCCCGAGCCGGACTGCGGGCCGTGGCCGCTCAGGACCAGTTCCTTCGCCCTGCGAAACTCCTCGTCCGTGATGGCGCCCCGGTCGCGGATCTCGGCCAGCCGGGCGAGTTCGTCGACATTGCTGGGTCGTCCACCGGCCGCGGTCTCCCGGATGTAGGACTTGAACTCCTCCTGCTGCGCTCGCGCCTGCGCCACCTCACGGCGGCCCATGTGCTTGCCGCGGGCTATCACGTAGACGAAAACTCCCAGGAAGGGCAGGAGGATGCAGAAGACCAGCCAGCCGGTCTTCGCCCAGCCGTTCATCGAGTCGTCACGGAAGATGTCGGTGATGATCCGGAAGAGCAGGATGAACCACATGACCCACAGGAAGAACAGGAACATGGTCCAGAAGGCGCCCAGCAGCGGATAGTCGTACGCCAGGTATGTCTGCTCGCTCATGTCCCGTCCTCCGTTTCGGGCCTTCGCCCGCAGCCGTTGTGTGCCGTTTACAGCGTGCCGCCGGGGCCACCGTGCCGCCTCACCCTGTGCGGGTGATTTGTGCGGGCCGCGGTGTCGGCCTCGCGGCCGCAGAAGTTCCCGTGGCCTTACAGGCAGGTGTGGCAGTTCCCGCAGCCGACGCGTCCGCCGTGTGACCGGGCCGGAGCGTCCTGGACAGGGGAACGGGAGGCCTGCCGAGGGGGGAGAGGCCGGGTTCGGTGGCCCTGCCCCCGCCCACCCCGATCCCGCAGCCGTTCGCTCGCCGGGGGTCTCTGGGAGGCGTGCCCGTGCCGGGGCCGCAGACGGCCCCGGCACGGGCTGCCGGGCTCACAAGGTCCTCTTTCCCGGCCCTGGCCCCTGCGGTTCCGGCTGTGCCGCCCGGCCGGCCGTACCGGCGGCGGCCGCGAGGATGGCCAGGACGATCAGGACTGCCAGGGCGACACCCAGGACGAGCGCCACCGCTGCCACCGTGGGGTGGTTCCACAGCAGCAGCACGAGGGTGCCGACCGCGAAGACGCCGCCGGTCGTCCACGCCCGGTGGTCCGCCAGCCAGAGCCCCGTGGACCCGGTGTTCGCACCCGCCCGGCTGAGCGCGCGGCCGGCGGCCGTCGTGCCCCGGTCCGCCGTGGCGCGGACCGCACGGGCGGGACGCCCGCGACCGTACAGATAAGCGATCAGTGCCGTGACCACGGCGACGACCAGCAGGGTGCGGGTGCTGTCGCGCAGGAACCGGACGAAGGTGTCGAAGATCGCCGCGGCCGCGTCGGCCGGCAGCGCCGTGGGCTGGACGGAATCCAGGTAGACCCGTCTGACCACGGCGAGCGCGACGAGCAGAACGACCATCATGACGCCGACGCCCGCCGCGGTGATCATGAGCATCACGCGGTGTGCCGGTGCCGTCCACACGGCGAGCGCGGCGAGTACGACGGTCAGCACCGGCAACCAGGTGCCGAGGATGTCCAGCAGACGCATCGCGTCCTGCGCCTTGCCCAGCTGCTCGCTCTCGAAGAGCGTGACCGTCCGATCGCTGTCAGGGATGGCCGCCGCCTTCTCGAAGCCCGAGTCGACGAGCCGCTCCCGTACTTGGTCGACCACCTCACCCACGTCCAGTTGGACGGTTCCGCCTTCGGCGCGCAGGGCACCCTCGCCGTCACCGGTGAGCATGTTCACCACCGCGGCGTGCGAGCGCCTGTTGGCGCCCTCCCACACCTGCTGGAAGACGTCACCGGTGATGACGCGGGTGACAGTGCGGTCGACGACGGTCCTGACCGCGTTGCGCAGCGGAGCTTCGAGGGCTTCGGCCCCTTCCACGACGCGGGGCGGCGCCTCCGCGTCCCGGAGGACCCTGGCGAGCGAGTCCGTCACCGCCGAGACGTCGACGTTGTCCACCACGCGGTCGGTGAGCCGGTTGATCACGGCTTCCTGTACGGCCGGCTCGGACGCCAGGGGAGCGACGGTCTCCACGTACCTGTCCGTGTCGGAGACCGTTTCATGCACCCAGGCCGCGACGACGGCCAGCGGCGCGAGCAGGAGGGCCAGCAGGAGGAGGACCGAGGCGCCGGCCCGGCGTACGCGCCGATGGCGCACCGTGGCGTGACGGCGCAGCCGCTCGTACTCCGCCCGTTCGTCACGGGTCATGACGTGGTCCTGGTTCGCGGCTCCGCCGGCGTCCGGCGGTTCCGGGGTCGCGGCCGGGTTCATGGGTGCTCCCTTCCGGTGCCGCCCGTGGCGGCGGAGGCGCGCGGCCCCGTGAGGTTCGCCCTGCGGAGTGCGGCCCGCCACGCGAGGGCGGCTCCCGCCTCGGCCAGGCCGAGCAGGACGAGCCACAGGCCGAGCAGCCGGGTCAGGGCGCGGGCCGACTCGGCGGGCAGGGCAAGGACCACGATCCCCGCCACGATGCCGAGCACAGCGACGCCTAGGAGGACGCCCCGGTGCGGCAGGTCCTTGGCGGCGAGGGCCGTGTAGAGGGTGAGGATCCCGGACACGAGCCACAGGAGCCCGACGATCAGCGAGAGGGCGGCGATGGTCTGGAGCGGATTGCGCAGGCACAGCACGCCCGCCAGGACGTACAGCACCGCCAGGAGCAGGCCGGGCAGCCGTTCGTGTCCCTCGCGCGCGAAGACGGCCACGAACCGGAATCCCCCGGTCACCAGCAGGTACAGGCCGATGAGCACGGCCAGGACGTGCAGGGTCGCCTCCGGCCAGACCAGTACCAGGATTCCCGGCACCAGCGTCGCGACGGCCGACCCCAGGAGCCAGGTCCAGGAACGGCCGAGCCGCGCCAGCGCCTGCGCCGAGTCGCCCGGCGGCCCGGGGCGCGTCGCGTCGGGTTCGTGTTCCGGGCCGGCGGGTGATGCCGAGCCGTGTGGCATGGTCATGGCTGCTCCTCGCATGATCGACCGGTCGCTCGCATACCGCCGACGGGCGGGTGTGTGAGCGTGCGGGCGCGCGGGCCTGACCACTCCAGGGTCGGGTCCGTCACCGGATGCCGGATCACCCACCACGGGTGATCCGCCGATATCGCGGTGGCGGTGAGGTGGGAGTCGCGGCATCCCCGCACCACGGCCTTGCGGCCGGACGCACGAGGGAGCGAAGAGATGAGCGACCCGAGCACCACCCGGCCGGAGCGGTCCGGGTCCGGTCCGGACGCGCACCGGCAGCCGCCCCCCGGCCGGTGGGCCGCTGCCGGGACCCTCATCCGCGCTGTGCTCATCGCCGTCGGCCTGATAACCGCGTACTACCTGCTGCCCCTGGACGACCGGGGTACGGCCGGCGCGTCGGCGCTGCTGGTGTGCGGCCTGCTGGCGGTGATGCTGGTGTTCTCGTGGGAGGTGCGGGTCATCGTGCGCTCACCCCACCCGCGCTTGAAAGCCGTCGAGGCTCTGGCCGCCACACTCGTGCTCTTCCTGGTGCTCTTCGCCGGTGCCTACTACCTGCTCGACAGCTCCACCCCGGGGTCCTTCAGCGAGCCGCTGACCAGGACGGACGCCCTGTACTTCACGTTGACCACGTTCAGCACGGTGGGCTTCGGGGACATCACGGCACGCTCCCAGACCGGGCGAGTGCTGACGATGCTGCAGATGGCGGGCGGCCTGCTGCTCGTGGGGCTCGCCGCACGGGTGCTGGCGAGCGCGGTACAGGCGGGGCTGCGCCGGCAGCGCGGGCCGTCGGAGCCGAGTTCCGGACCCGGCGCCGGGACACCGGACAAGGAGGCATGACCATGACCGTGACGAGCGCTTTCACCGCGTCCTTGACCCCGGCCGAGCGGGCGGCGTACGGCAGGGACGCGCGCAAGCGCGCCTCCCGCTCGTGCCACGGCTGGTACGAGACGGCACAGCACCGCCCCGACCCCATCGAGGTGATCGAGCGGCAGTCGGCCGACCGCGTGCCGGACCTGGTCCCCATCCGCTACGGCCGCATGCTGGAGTCCCCGTTCCGCTTCTACCGCGGCGCTGCCGCGATCATGGCGGCGGACCTCGCGCCCCTGCCGGCGACCGGGCTACGGGTACAGCTCTGCGGTGACGCCCACCCGCTGAACTTCCGGCTGCTCGCCTCGCCGGAGCGCCGTCTGGTCTTCGACATCAACGACTTCGACGAGACGCTGCCCGGACCGTTCGAGTGGGACGTCAAACGGCTGGCCGCGGGGTTCGTGACAGCGGCCCGGGCGAACGGCTTCTCGCTCAAGGAGCAGAACGCCGCCGTACGGGCCTGCGTGAGGGCCTACCGCGAGCGCATGCGCGAGTTCGCCGGCATGCCCGCCCTGGACGTCTGGTACGCCCAGGACGACACCGATCGAATGGGGGAACTGCTGGCCTCGTCGATGGACCGGGAGGCCAGGCACCGTACCGCCAAGGCCGCGGCGCGGGCTCGCACCCGTACGCATCTGGAGGCCTTCGCGAAGCTCACCCGCGTCACGGCCGAGGGCCGGCGCATCACCCCGGATCCACCGCTCGTCACCCCGCTCGCCCAGTTGTCGGCCGACGCGTCCGGGCGGGAGGTGGAATTCCAGGCCCTCCTGGAGGGGTACGCACGGACCTTGCCGTCCGAACGCCGGCACCTGTTGCGGCACTACCGCCTGGTGGATATGGCCCGCAAAGTCGTCGGCGTCGGCAGTGTCGGCACGCGCTGCTGGATCCTGCTCCTCCTCGGCAGGGACGATGATGATCCCCTGCTGCTCCAGGCCAAGGAGGCCCAGGAGTCGGTGCTGGGCGCCCATACGGGCGGCGAGCGCTTCGACAACCAGGGCCGCCGGGTGGTCGCCGGGCAGCGCCTGATGCAGACGGCCGGCGACATCTTCCTCGGCTGGACACACGTGGTGGGCCTCGACGGACAGGGCCGGGACTTCTACGTGCGCCAGCTCTGGGACTGGAAGGGCATCGCGCGGCCGGAGACCATGGGGCCGCGCCTGCTCTCCCTCTTCGCCCGCATGTGCGGGGCATCCCTCGCGCGGGCCCACGCCCGCTCGGGCGACCCTGTCGCCGTCGCCGCCTATCTGGGGGGCAGCGACCGCTTCGACCGGGCGCTCGCTGAGTTCGCGCAGTCCTACGCCGACCAGAACGAGCGGGACTACGAGGCGCTCGAAGCCGCCGGCCGCTCCGGCCGGATCAGGGCTGAGCGGCTCTGAGCCACACCTGAGACAGCGGGGCGCTGATACATCAGGCCCGGTTACGCACTCACCCCGCCCCGCCTGCCGGGTGGGGGCGCAGCCGACCGGGAAAGCGCACCCGGCACCCTGCGCGGGTCGGAGAGCCCCCGTCACTCCGGCAGCTGCCGCATCTCCATGACACGCAGCCCCAGTGACTGGCAGCGTGCCAGCAGACCGTACAGGTGCGCTTCGTCCACTACGGGGCCGAACAGGACGGTCTGGCCGGACATCACCACGTGCCCCAGCTCCGGAAAGGCTTTGGCCAGTGTTTCCGACACGTGTCCCTCGACGCGGATCTCGTAGTGCACGAGCTGTCCCTCCCATGGACATGCCTGGAGCAGGTGGACGACGCCCATTCCCTGCGATCCTCCGCCCGTACGCTGAACGACCGCATCACCCGGTACAGGTGACCCGGTTCGCGGGCGGACGCGGACGCCGGGGCAGCCGCCTTCTCAATGTGTCAGGAAGATCTTGAAGGCGATGATCGTCAGGCCCAGCAGGAGATTGACCGAAGCGGTGGTGGCCATCAGCCGCCGGGACGCGCCCGCGCGGCGTGCCGCCGCCACGGACCAGCCCACCTGGCCGGCCACGGCGATGGAAAGTGCCAGCCAACCGGCGCCTCGCACATCCAGGCCCAGGAGCGGGCTGACGGCCACCGCGACGGCCGGCGGGACGGCGGCCTTCACGATCGGCCACTCGTCCCGGCACACGCCCAGCACGACCCGGCGGTCCGGCCTCTGCCGCGAAGCGAGGCGAGCCCCGAACAGGTGGGCGTGCACGTGCGCGATCCAGAAGACCAGACTGGTGAGCAACAGCAGCAGCACCAGCTCGACGCGGGGGAACGAGCCCAGGGTGCCGGCGCCGATCACCACGGAGGCCGCGAGCATGGATCCGTAGACACCGCCCGTGTAGTCCGCGTGGGCCCGGCGCTCGGCACGGCGCTCCCCGCGCGGCGGGGTGGACCCGGTTGTGGTTCCGGACACCTGTGACTCCCTTCGGGCTCGGCGCGTCAACGGGGCGCCCCGGTCGGAGCATCGGCGTCCGGCTTCCGCGTACCGCCGGCCGATGCCGTCGGCAGGTGGGGTGTGACCAGGAAGCTGGCGAGCGCGATGCCGCCGGTGGCGAGGATCGCCGCCTTCAGGCCGTTCAGCTGCGCCGAGGCGTACGAGTCGGTGACGGCGTCGACCTCGGACGGTGGCAAGCCGGCTCGCTCGGCCGCCGAGCGCACCTGATCGGTGGATACGAAGGTGATTCCGGACTGAAGAGCGACACCGACCTGCTCACGGGTACTTTCCGACAACCGGGGGTTGTCTGCGACCTGCGTGGTGAAGGCGTGCGCCAGCGCGCCGATGAGGATCGAGCCGATGAGAGCGGTGCCCAGCGCCGAGCCCAGATTCTGTGCCGTGAACTGAAGCCCTCCGGCCTCCCCGCGTTCCTCCTCGTCGACGCTGGACTGGACGACGTTGCCCAGTTGCGAGGCGAGCAGGCCGACGCCCATGCCCAGCAGCGCCATGGCTCCGGCGAACTGGGCGTCGTCGATGACCGGGTCGATGGTCGCCAGCAGCCACACGACGGCCGCCGTCAGAATCGCCAGGGCCAGCCGGACCACCCGGCGCGGTCCCCACGCCCGTCCCAGCGCCGACCCGCCCAGGGAGGTCACCAGCATGGTGACGGACACCGGGAGCAGCCGCAGCCCCGTCTGGAAGGCGTCGAACCCCTGCACCACCTGCAAGTACAGCGGAATCGTGAAGAACAGACCCAATAGGATGAGGTTTTGGCTCACCAGCGTCATGAGGCCGGATCGCAGCACGGGCCTGCCCAGCAAGGACAGGTGCACGAGAGGGTCGACGCCGCGGGCATCCCTGCGCCGCTCCCAGGACCGGAAGGCGGCCAGCACCGCCACTCCGGCGCCGACGACGAAGAGCGTCGGGGCGAAGCCGAGCACGGTGAAGGGAGGGTTGCGGGGCTGGACCCACCCCCACGTACTGCTCTGGAGTACGCCGAGCACGCACAGCGCCAGCCCGGCGGCCGAAAGCACCGCCCCGACCCCGTCCAGCCGGGGATGCCGACCTGCCGGGGCGGGCGTCGCGATCATCCGGCGGCACAGCAGGACGGCCAGGACGACCACGACCTCGCCGGCGAACACCAGCCGCCAGGTCAGGTACGTCGTCACCCAGCCGCCGAGCAGCGGGCCGACCGCGATCCCGGCACCGGCCAGTCCGCCGATGACCGCGTACGCCACCGCCCGGTCCCGCCCGCGGTACGACTCCGCGACGAGGGCGGCCATGGCCGGCAGCACCATGGCGGCTCCCAGACCCTCGATGACGGACCAGCCCAGAGTGAGGACCCACAGGGTGGGCGCCACGGCGGTCAGGGCCGACCCCACGCCGTAAACGGCCATCCCGACGAGGAACATGCGACGACGGCCCAGAATGTCCCCGAGCCTGCCACCGATGAGCATGAAAGCCGCCATGACCAGCGCGTACAGGGTGATGACCGCCTGGATTGCGGTGACCTCCGTGTCGAAGTCCTCGACCAGCTGACTGATGGACACGTTCATGACCGAGGTGTCCAGGACCATGAGGAACTGGGCCGTGCCCAGCACGACCAGAGCCCGCCAGTGCTTCACGGTGTCCACCTCGCCGAGTAGGCCCGATACGGCCGGTGGTCCCGGCCGGGTGGCGGCCGCCGTACGCCCCGCCGCTGTTATTGGACCCGGAGTTCGGGCTCCGCGCCTCACCCGCCACGGGCGAGAGGCCGTACCCCTCCCGGTTCCGCCGCCTGGCAGAGCGAGCCGCCAAGGCCTTCCGCCGACGCCCGTTCACCTCACTTCTCCCAGGAGGCCCCGTCCTGGCCTCCCGATCCGAACCCGGTGCAGCGGCGGCCGCAGTCCGCGCACTCGTCTCTCTCCTCGTGCCGCTCGTACTGATCGCCATGAACCTTCTTCGCCGGCCTACGGATCGCCGACAGCCGGTGGCCCGTCCTCGGTATCACCCTTGCCGCGGCGTCTACGGTGGTCGGCGGGCTCTGGTACTGGCGCCGCCACCGGCGCCATTGACCGTGCGCGCCGCGCACGCGACGCCCGGCGTGTGCCGCTCGCTGAGGTCCGCCGCGCGCGCCGACCCACCGCACCGTCCGGACATGCATCAGCCCCCGTCTCACGGAACCTGTGCCGTCCTGGAGCGTCCTGTGGTGGTACGCGGGGCCGTCGCGTTGACGGTCGCCGGGATCTGCGGGGCTGCCCGCTGCCGGCCGGGAGCCCGTGCAGGCGTGGCGGCGCCGCGTCGATCAGGCGCGGGCGTGCCGGCCGCGTCGTAGCAGGTCGGCCGCCACAGGTCAGGCGCGCTGCTTCCGGAGGGTCGGGTGCGCAGGCCGGCGCGACGCTACGGCGGCGTGACGCGAGCGGTCGGCCGGCGCGGTGCGCGGGCCCGCCGGGTGGGCGTCGCGCTGTGCGCTTTCGGGTGAACCCGCAGCCAGTCGCCGTCCCCTCTTCCGCCTTGTGCCCGACGATCGCAGCGGCCGGGGATTCCCAGCCGTTGCGACGACCGCCGGCGTCCGCGCCGGGAAAGGCTGCCATGCACCTCCTGCTCGTGGCCAGCGCGTTCAACAGCCTCACTCAGCGTGTGCATGCCGAACTGAGGGACCGCGGCCACCGGGTGGCGGTTGAACTCGTACGGGACGCCGACTGCCTCCGCGCAGCCGTACGGCGGCACGAACCGGAGCTCGTGGTGGCACCGATGCTGAGAACGGCGATCCCGCAGGACGTGTGGTCGGAGCACACCTGTCTCGTGGTCCACCCCGGCCCCATCGGTGACCGCGGACCCTCATCGCTCGACTGGGCCATTCACGAGAAGGCCACCGCGTGGGGCGTGACCGTCCTTCAGGCCCAGGCGGAGATGGACGCCGGCGACGTGTGGGCCTCGGTGGCCTGCGCGATGCCCCCGGTGGCCAAGAGCGACCTGTACCGCAACGAGGTGGCCGATGCCGCGCTGTCGGCGGTCCTCCTGGCCGTGGAGCGCTTCGCGGGCGGCACGCACGTCCCCTGGCGGCAGCCCGCCGCGAGCGAGGCAGGGACCACCGTTCGCACCCGTCCGTACATGAAGCAGGCCGAGCGGCGGATCGACTGGGCGTCGGAGTCCACGGGAACCGTGCTGCGCAAGCTGCGCGCCGCCGACTCCCAGCCGGGTGTACTGGACGAGCTTCTCGGCGGCGAGTGGTACCTCCACGGCGGCCACCCCGAGGACGCGCTGCGCGGTCGGCCGGGCACGCTGCTGGCCACCAGGGCCGGAGCCGTCTGCCGGGCGACGACCGACGGCGCCGTATGGATTCCCGAACTGCGTCCACGGCGCGTCCCGGGACAGCCCACCACGTTCAAGCTGCCCTCGGTGCAGGCCCTCGGCGACCGGTTGCCCCCCTTGCCGGAGCACCCCGCTCCGCTGATGGCGGACCCGTCCAGCCGCACCTGGAGCGACATCCGCTACCAGGAAGATGGTTCGGTCGGCGTCCTGTCGTTCTCCTTCCCGGGCGGCGCCATGAGCACGGACCAGTGCCGGCGCCTGCTGATCGCCTACCGGGAGGCGTGCTCGCGACCCACGTCGGTACTCGTGCTCGGCGGCAGCCGGGACTTCTTCTCCAACGGCATCCATCTGAACGTCATCGAGGCGGCCGACGACCCGGGAAGCGAGTCCTGGGCCAACATCAACGCCATCGACGATCTCGTCGAAGCCGTCCTGACGACGACCGACCGCCTGGTCGTGTCGGCGGTGGGCGGCAATGCGGCCGCGGGCGGGGTGATGCTCGCCTTGGCGGCGGACGAGGTGTGGTGCAGGGCCGGGGCCGTTCTGAATCCGCACTACCGCCTGATGGGCCTGTACGGCTCGGAGTACTGGACGTACACCCTGCCGCGCAGAGCGGGCTCCGAGGTGGCCGAACGGCTGACTCGCGACGCTCTCCCGGTGAGCGGGAGGACGGCACACCGGCTGGGGCTGGTCGACCGGATGATCGAGTCCTGCCCACAGGGATTCGCGCGCGAGGTCGGCCGGCTGGCGGCGCAACTGGCCGCGCATCCCGCGACGCCCGCCCGTGTACGGGAGAAGAAGGCGGATTTGGACCGGCAGGAGAGCGTCAAGCCACTGTCGGCCTTCCGGGAGGAGGAGCTGGCGCACATGCGGCGCACCTTCGGCGATCCGGACGCCCCCTATCACGCACTGCGCCGGGCCTTCGTCCGCAAGGAGGCGCCACCACGGACCCCGCCCCACCTCAATCCGCCCCCGTCCGCAACCCGGGCGGCCCCTTCGGCTCGCCCGGCGGCGCGCGTCACTGGAACGGCCGCGGGTAGCGGCGCACCGGCTCCAGGCGCCTGTTAACAAGAAGGTTGATGGTCGGAATGCCGGCTTTCGTCCTTACCTCCCCAAGGAGGCGCTCCTCATGAGTGCAGCGACGCCGAACACAGCCGAGGCCGCGGACGCGCCGGGTGCGCCCGCCGACGAGGCGCCCCCGATCCACATCCTTTGGATCAACGCCGGCCTGAGTTGTGACGGTGACTCGGTCGCCCTGACAGCGGCCATGCAGCCGAGCATCGAGGAGATCGTTCTCGGCGTGCTGCCGGGACTGCCCAAGATTGCCGTCCACTGGCCCCTGATCGATTTCGAATGCGGTCCGGTCGGAGGATCGGACACGTTCATCGAGTGGTTCTTCAAGGGGGAGCGCGGCGAGATCGACCCCTTCGTGCTCGTCGTCGAAGGGTCGATCCCCAATGAGGGGATCAAACAGGAGGGCTACTGGTGCGGCTTCGGGGACAACCCCGAGACCGGTCAGCCGATCACGACCAGCGAATGGATCGACCGGCTGGCGCCCAAGGCACTGGCGGTCGTGGCCATCGGGACGTGTGCCACCTACGGCGGTATCCACGCCATGGCCGGCAACCCCACCGGAGCCATGGGCGTGCCCGACTACCTGGGGTGGGACTGGAAGTCCAAGGCCGGCATCCCCATCGTGTGCGTGCCCGGCTGCCCCATCCAGCCCGACAACTTCTCGGAGACGCTGACCTACCTCCTCTACCAGGCGGCCGGTTCGGCTCCGATGATTCCGCTGGACGACAAACTGCGCCCGACCTGGCTCTTCGGCGCCACCGTGCACGAAGGGTGCGACCGGGCGGGCTACTACGAGCAGGGCCAGTTCGCGCTGACGTACGACTCACCCAAGTGCCTGGTTAAGCTGGGCTGCTGGGGTCCCGTCGTCAAGTGCAACGTCCCCAAGCGCGGCTGGATGAACGGCATCGGCGGCTGCCCGAACGTCGGTGGCATCTGCATCGCCTGCACCATGCCGGGCTTCCCCGACAAGTTCATGCCCTTCATGGACGAGCCGCCCGGCGCCAAGGTGTCGAGCACCGCGAGCGGCGCCTACGGAGCGGTGGTCCGCAAGCTGCGGTCCCTCACGGCCAAGACGGTCGACAAGGAACCCAAGTGGCGCCACACCGGGGAACAGCTGACAACCGGATACCGCCCGCCCTGGTGAACCCCGCCCGGAGCGCGGACCACCTTCCCCCCGGCCCGCCGCCTTCGCATCTGAGCAGGCCCGCCCGTCCCGGCGGGCCTGCCCCCACCTCCGACCTCACCGCGTGACCAGACTCCCAGCTTGCAGAAGGGCACGGCAGACACGATGGCACCGACGACGAAGGCCGGCGACGGCAGCGGCCTGGTGGAGATGGCCTGGGATCCGATTACTCGGATCGTGGGCAGCCTCGGCATCCACACGAAGATCGACTTCAAGCAGAAGCGGGTCGCCGAGTGCTACAGCACCTCGTCGGTCTTCCGGGGCTACAGCGTCTTCATGCGCGGAAAGGACCCCCGGGACGCGCACTTCATCACCAGCCGGATCTGCGGCATCTGCGGCGACAACCACGCCACCTGCTCGGTGTACGCCCAGAACATGGCGTACGGCGTGAAGCCACCGCACCTCGCCGAGTGGATCATCAACCTCGGTGAGTCCGCGGAGTACATGTTCGACCACAACATCTTCCAGGAGAACCTGGTCGGGGTCGACTACTGCGAGAAGATGGTCCGCGAGACCAACCCGGGCGTCCTGGAACTGGCCGAGCGCACCGAAGCGCCGCACGCCGGGGAACACGGCTACCGCACGATCGCGGACATCATGCGGTCGCTGAACCCCATCGAGGGGGAGTTCTACCGCGAGGCCCTCCAGGTGAGCCGCTACACGCGGGAGATGTTCTGCCTGATGGAGGGACGCCACGTGCACCCCTCCACGCTGTACCCGGGCGGCGTCGGCACCATCGCGTCCGTGCAGCTCTTCACCGACTACCTCAGCCGTCTGATGCGCTACGTCGAGTTCATGAAGCGCGTCGTCCCCCTGCACGACGACCTGTTCGACTTCTTCTACGAGGCCCTGCCCGGGTACGAGGAAGTGGGCAGGCGCCGCGTCCTGCTGGGCTGCTGGGGGGCGCTCAACGACCCGGAGTACTGCGACTTCACGTACGCCAACATGACCGACTGGGGACGTAAGATGTTCGTCACCCCGGGCATCATCGTTGACGGAAATCTGGTCACCAACGACCTCACCGAGATCAACCTCGGCATCCGGATCCTGCTGGGCAGTTCGTACTACGAGGACTGGCAGGGCCAGGAGCAGTTCGTCACCCACGACCCGCTCGGCAACCCGGTCGACCCGCGCCACCCGTGGAACCAGCACACCATCCCCGCGCCCCAGAAGCGGGACTTCAACGGCAACTACAGCTGGGTGATGTCGCCCCGGTGGTTCGACGGCAAGGACTACCTCGCCCTCGACACCGGCGGCGGCCCCATCGCCCGCCTGTGGTCGACCGCGCTGTCCGGGCTCGTCGACACCGGTTACGTGAAGTCCACCGGCCACAGCGTGGTCATCAACCTGCCGCGCACGATGACCAAGCCCGAGACCACCTTCGAGTGGAACATCCCGCGCTGGAGCAACGCCCTGGAGCGCAACCGCGCCCGTACCTACTTCCAGGCGTACACCGCCGCGATCGCGCTGCACTTCGCCGAGAAGGGGCTGGAGGAGGTACGCGCCGGCCGCACCCAGACCTGGGAGAAGTTCGAGGTTCCGGACCAGGCCGTCGGAGTCGGCTTCACCGAGGCCGTACGCGGCGTCCTCTCCCACCACATGGTCATCCGCGACGGCAAGATCGCCAACTACCACCCGTACCCGCCCACACCGTGGAACGCGAGCACCCGCGACACCTACGGCACACCGGGCCCCTACGAGGACGCCGTACAGAACACACCGATCTTCGAGGAGAACACCCCGGAGAACTTCAAGGGCATCGACATCATGCGCGCCGTGCGCAGCTTCGACCCGTGCCTGCCATGCGGCGTCCACATGTACGTCGGCGAGGGCAAGACCGTGCAGAAGATGCACATGCCCACCGGCCTGAGCGGGCTCGGCGGATGAGCGGCCGGGAGGGCGTGAAGACGGCGCCCGCGGTGAACGCGGAGCAGGCCGGGCGCCGCGTCGAGGAAGTGATCGACCGGTTGGCCGCCACCGGGGACGGGACCGCCGGTGCGGCGGCCGAGGAACTGGTCCGGTCGCTGATGGACTTCTACGGCGCCGGCCTGGCCCGCGTCATGGCCCTGCTCGACGGCCGGGCCGCCACCAGCGCCGACACCGCCGGCAGCGGCGACGGAGCACTGGCCCGGCTCCTCGGGGACGAACTCGTCGCCAGCCTGCTGGTCCTGCACGACCTCCACCCGGAGGACACCGCCACCCGCATCGCGCGGGCGCTGGCGAGCGTGCCGCAGCACGCGGTGGAGGTCGCCGACTTCGACGACGCCACCGGGGCCCTGCGCCTGCGGTCGTCCGGCGGCTCGGGCTGCGGCTGCGCCGCCACCGCGGGCTCGGCCCAGCAGGCCGTCGAGGACGCCCTCGCCTGCTTCGCCCCCGAGGTGAAGACCGTGGAGATCCAGCCGCCCGCCGACGCCGGCGAACCGGTCCTGCTCCAGATCGGGTCGGCGCCCCTGGGCGGGCCCGGCACGGCGGGACCGGGAACGCGGGCGGACGCGGTCGCGCGACCGGCCGCGGCGAAGGCGCCGTGAGCGCGCACCCGGTCCGTCCGCGGCCCGCCGGCCGGCCGGCGGGCGTGCGCGGCCTTCGCCGGTTCGTGAGCGAGCGTCCGCCCCAGGAGGAGCGGTGCGAACTGTGCGGGGTGGTGGTGGCCGAAGACGCCCACCGCCACCTGGTGGACACCGAGAAGCGGTCTCTGGCCTGCGCCTGCACTCCGTGCGCCTTCCTGTTCGAGCGGCCGGGCGCGGCGGGCGGCCGCTTCCGCGCCGTTCCCTCCCGCTACCTGGCCGACCCGGACCACCGCCTGGACGACGGCGCGTGGGAACTCTTGCAGATCCCGGTCGGCGTCGCCTTCTTCTTCCGCAACGCGGCGCTCGACCGGCTGGCGGCGTTCTACCCGAGCCCGGCGGGTGCGACCGAGAGCGAACTCGACCCCTCGGTCTGGCCGGCGATTCTCGACAGCAGCCGGCTGGCCGCGCTGCTCGAACCCGACGTGGAGGCGCTGCTGGTGCGCCGGTCGGACGGGCGGTCCGAGTGCTACCTCGTCCCCATCGACATGTGCTACGAACTGGTGGGCCGCATGCGCCTGTTGTGGCAGGGCTTCGACGGCGGGGCCGAGGCCCGCGCCGACCTGGACGCGTTCTTCACGACCGTCGCCCAGCGCGCGCGGACGGTCCGTGAGGGGGATCGGCCGTGACGGAGTTCGCGTTCACCTGCACCGGCGTTCGGTCCGATCCGTACGCCGCCGGTCCGACGCTCGTCTTCCGGCTGCGCGTCACCGCTTCCGGGGGCGCCCGGGTGCACGCCCTCGCCCTGCGTTGCCAAATCCGGATCGAACCGGCCCGGCGTGGCTACGAAGCCGCGGAGGCCGACGGGCTGAAGGACCTCTTCGGCGAGCGATCGCGGTGGGGCAGCACGCTCCAGCCGGTGCAGTTCGCCCAGGTCTCCCTCATGGTGCCCGGCTTCACCGGCGAGACGGAGACCGACCTCGTCGTGCCCTGCACGTACGACACCGACATCGCCTCCACCCGGTACTTCGGCGCCCTCACCGGCGGTGAGGTGCCTCTGCTGATGCTCTTCTCGGGCACGGCGTTCACCGGAGCGGGCGGTTTCCACGTCGAGCCTGTGCCCTGGGACCGTGAGGCGGTCTTCCGGATGCCCGTCGCGGCCTGGCGGGAGATGGTCGAGCAGCACTTCCCCGGCTGCGGCTGGATCCGGCTGCCCCGCGACACCATGGACGCCCTGCTGGACTTCCGCTCCCGGCGAGGTCTCGCCTCCTGGGAGTCCACCCTCCGGGCCCTGCTCGCCGAGGCGGGCGCACCGGATCCGCCGCGGCCCGCGGGCGCCCTGAGCGGCGCGGCGTCGCCCAGCGCCACCGGAAGGACGGTTCCGTGACCGTGACCACGTTCGCCGAAGGGACCGAGGCCCGGTTCGCCGTCGCCCGGCAGGTGGCCGACGCCGTGCTCTTCGAGGGGTATGTGCTGTACCCCTACCGGGCCTCGGCGTCCAAGAACCGGCTGCGCTGGCAGTTCGGGGTACTCGTACCGCCGGGCTGGGGCGCCGAGTCCGAGGAGCACGACTTCCAGCACACCGAATGCCTGATGGAACCGAAGGCGGGCGCCACGCTCGCCCTCGAACTGCGTTTCCTGCATGCCCAGCGGCGGACCGTACAGCGCTGCCGCTCCGACGGCGGTTTCGAGGACGTACCGGAACTTCACCTGGAGGACCGGGTCCTGGTCCCTTGGGACGAGGGCAAGGAGGAACGCGTCGAAGTGGTCGTCCCGGTGGACGAGCTGACCGGGGACGGGGTCACGGTGCCCTTCACCCGCCCCGCACGTGAGGAGAGCGAACCCGTCCTCGACACGGCCGGCCGGCCGCTCGGCCGCTTGGTCCGCAGGTGCGAGGAGATCAGCGGCGCTGTACGGCTGTCCACCCGCGAACTCGACGGCCCCTACCGGGTGATGAGGCTGACGGCGATCGTGGAGAACTCCGCCCCCTGGTCCCCGCCGGACGACGGGACCGCCGACCGCGACGCGGCGCTCCCGCGCTCGCTGGTCGCCGCGCACGTCCTGATGTGCCTCAGCGCCGGGTCGTTCCTGTCGATGACCGACCCGCCCGAGTGGGCCAAGGGCCTGGTGGCGTCCTGCCGCAACCTGCACACCTGGCCGGTGCTCGCCGGCGAACCCGGGCGCGCGGACCTCGTGCTGTCCTCGCCGATCATTCTGGAGGACCACCCCGCCATCGCACCGGAGAGCCCCGGCGCGCTGTACGACGCCACGGAGATCGACGAGATCCTCGCGCTGCGCACAGCGGCCCTCACCGACGACGAGAAGCGGCAGGCGCGCGGCACCGACGAGCGGGCAGCCGCCGTCATCGACCTGGCCGACTCCATGCCGCCCGAGGTGCTGGAGCGACTGCACGGCGCGGTCCGCAGCCTCCGGGACGTGACCGGACCCGAGCCCTCGCCGGCGCTGTCCAAACCCTTGCAGGCCGCCCCGGCCATGGCCGACCCGTACGGTGTGGAACCGCCGGAAACCCCGTGGTGGGACCCGGCGAGCGACGCCGGGTTCGACCCGGCACACGACCGGGTCGTGGTCGACGGCCGGTCGCTGGGCGCCGGAAGCAGGGTGCTGCTGCGGCCGGGCCTGCGGCGCACCGACGCGCAGGACCTGTTCCTCCAGGGCCGCAGCGCCCGCGTCGAAGCGGTGCTGCACGACGTGGACGGCCAGGTGCATTTGGCCGTGACCGTCGAGGGCGACCCGGGCGCGGACATCCGCCGCGAACAGGGCCGGTTCCTGTACTTCCAGCCCGACGAGGTCAGCCCGCTGGAGGACGCGTGAACACCACGGGCCCGGACAGGGGCCGGGTCCTGGTGGCCGGTGTCGGGAACATCTTCCTCAGCGACGACGGTTTCGGCGTCGAGACGGTCCGCCGGCTCGCCGCCCTGCCGCTGCCCGGCCACGTCGAGGCTGTGGACATCGGCGTACGCGGCGTCCACCTCGCGTACCAGCTCCTCGACGGGTACGACACGCTCGTCCTGGTCGACGCGACCCTACGCGGCGGTGCACCGGGCACCGTGTACCTGATCGAGCCCTCAGGCCCCGGCGACGACGAGCGGCAGAGCCCCGTGCTCGATGGTCACCGGATGTCACCCGACGCGGTTCTTGCCCTGCTCGGCACGCTCTGCGCCGGGACCGGGGCGAGCCCTCCGTGCCGCACGCTGGTCGTGGGGTGCGAACCGGCGTCCGTCGATGAGGGCATCGGCCTCAGCCCGCCGGTGGCCGCCGCCGTGCCGGAGGCTGTACGGCTCATCAGAGACCTGCTGCGGGACGGCGACCAGGAGGCGCCCGCTCCGCGGGCCACGGCCGACGGGGCCGCGACATGAGGAGACCAGCATGAAGAAGACCATCATCCTTGGCGCCGTCGGAGCCTCCGCGCTGGCTGCTCTGGCCAGGCTGGCCCTGCCCGACCTCCAGAGGTACTTGCGTATCCGCAAGATGTGACGCGCACCCGGCGCCCCGGTTGCGTCGAACGGCGTACGCGTGCCGCCCCGTCGGCGTGCCGCTCTGCCGGTCGCCTCCGGCCCGGCCTGTAATGGGCCGGGCAGGCC
>NZ_JBSGYQ010000038.1:0-80236 GCF_053610585.1 Streptomyces sp. NPDC054887
CGCTCAGGCGGCTGCCCCTTACCCGTCCCCCCGTGGAGGCGGGGCCTCAGGCCCTGCGGTCCAGCACGTCCTCGACCTTCGCGCGGACCTCGTCCGTGGCCAGGCCGCGGATCGTCAGCGTCGTACGGCGGCGCAGCACGTCGTCCGCGGTCTCGGCCCACTCGTGGTCGCGGGCGTACACGACCTGCGCCCAGATCTCCGGCGCGTCCGGGTGGACGCGCTCGGCCAGCGCCGGGTCCTCGTTCGCCAGGCGCGCGATGTCGAACGCCAGCGAGCCGTAGTGCGTGGCCAGGTGGCGCGCGGTGTCGGCGGCCATCCGCGGACCGGGCGTGCCGCCGTCGACGAGCAGCCGGTGCGCGACCGCGTTCGGGTTGGAGATGCCGGGCAGCGGCAGCTTCCTGGGCAGCCGCGAGACCGGCTCCATGTCCTCGCCCAGCGGGTGGCCGGGCAGCGCGGCGAGCTTGTTCATGACGGTGCGGCCGATGTGACGGAACGTCGTCCACTTGCCGCCCGCGACCGACAGCATGCCGCCGCGGCCCTCGGTGACGACCGTCTCGCGCTTGGCCTTGGAGGTGTCACCGGGCCCGCCGGGCAGCACCCGCAGACCCGCGAAGGAGTACGTGATGAGGTCGCGGGAGAGCTGCTGGTCGCGGATCGAGAAGGCGGCTTCGTCCAGGATCTGGGCTATGTCCTTCTCGTTGACGGAGACGTCCCCGGGGTCGCCCTCGTACTCCTCGTCGGTCGTGCCGAGCAGGAGCTGGTCCTCCCACGGCAGCGCGAAGGTGATGCGGTACTTGTCGATCGGCGTGGCCAGCGCGGCCCGCCAGGGAGCGGTGCGCTTGAGCACCAGGTGCGCCCCCTTGGAGAGCCGGATGGAGGGGGCCGCGTACGGGTTCTCCATCGTGCGCAGGTGGTCGACCCACGGTCCGGTGGCGTTGAGCACCAGACGGGCCGTCACGCCGAACTCCGCGCCGTCGAGGCGGTCCCTGAGCTCCGCGCCCGTGACCCGGCCGCTGGTGAAGCGCAGGCCGGTGACCTCGGCGTGGTTGAGGACGGTCGCGCCCGACTCGACCGCGGCGCGGACCGTCATCAGGGCCATGCGCGAGTCGTTCATCTGGTCGTCGCCGTAGACGGCGACGGCCTTGAGGTCGTCCGTACGGAGTTCGGGCACCGCACGCGCGGCCTTCGCCGGGCTGATGACGTGTCCGACACCGTCCCCGAAGGCGGACAGCGCCGAGTAGGCGAAGACGCCCGCACCGAGTTTGGCCGCTCCGTGCGGACCGCCCTTGTAGACGGGGAGGTAGAAGGTCAGCGGATTGGCGAGGTGCGGCGCGACGTCCCTGGAGACGGCGCGCCGCTCGAAGTGGTTCTCCGCCACCAGCTTGACCGCGCCGGTCTGCAGGTAGCGCAGTCCGCCGTGGAGCAGCTTGGAGGAGGCGGAGGAGGTGGCGCCGGCGAAGTCGCCGGCGTCCACCAGGGCCACCCGCAGTCCCGACTGGGCGGCGTGCCAGGCGGTGGAGATGCCCAGGATGCCGCCGCCGATCACCAGGAGGTCGTACGTCGCCTTGGAAAGGTGTTCCCGGGTTTCGGCGCGGCTCGTCGTGGCACAGCCGTCGGCCGGGCGCGTCCCGAGGGCCGGGACGCTCTGCAGGGTGGTCATTTTCGTAACTCCTCGTCAGCTCTCGTCTTCGAGCCAGCCCATGGACCGCTCAACGGCCTTGAGCCAGCTCTTGTACTCGCGGTCCCGCGTGGCCGCGTCCATGCGGGGGGTCCACTCGGCGGCCCTGCGCCAGTTGGCACGCAGCTCGTCGGTGCTGGACCAGAAGCCGACGGCCAGGCCGGCGGCGTAGGCGGCGCCGAGGCAGGTCGTCTCGGCGACCATCGGGCGCACCACCGGTGCGTCCAGGAAGTCGGAGAGCGTCTGCATCAGCAGGTTGTTGGAGGTCATGCCGCCGTCGACCTTGAGGGCCGTCAGCTCGACGCCGGAGTCCTTGGTCATGGCGTCGCTGATCTCGCGGGTCTGCCAGGCGGTGGCCTCCAGGACGGCACGGGCGATGTGCGCCTTGGTGACGTACCGGGTGAGGCCGGCGATCACACCGCGGGCGTCGGGACGCCAGTACGGGGCGAACAGACCGGAGAAGGCCGGTACGAAGTACGCGCCGCCGTTGTCCTCGACCGAGGAGGCCAGCGTCTCGATCTCGGCGGCCGACTTGATCAGGCCCATCTGGTCGCGCATCCACTGGACGAGCGAGCCGGTGACGGCGATCGAGCCTTCGAGGGCGTAGACGGGCTTCTGGTCGCCGATCCGGTATCCGACCGTCGTGAGCAGGCCGTTGTACGAGTTGACGGGGGCGTCACCGGTGTTCAGGAGCATGAAGGTGCCGGTGCCGTACGTCGACTTCGCCTCGCCCGGCGAGAAGCAGGTCTGGCCGAACAGGGCGGCCTGCTGGTCACCCAGCGCCGACGCGACCGGCACGCCGGCCAGCGCACCGGACTTGGCGACGCCGTACACCTCGGCGGAGGAGCGGATCTCCGGCAGTACGGCGGACGGGATGTCCATCGACTGGAGGATCTTCTCGTCCCAGCGCATCTCGTGCAGGTTCATGAGGAGGGTGCGCGAGGCGTTGGTGACATCGGTGACGTGTACGCCGCCGTCGGTGCCGCCCGTCAGGTTCCAGATGACCCAGGAGTCCATGGTGCCGAAGAGGATGTCGCCGGCCTCGGCGCGCTCCCGCAGGCCCTCGACGTTGTCGAGCAGCCAGCGGACCTTGGGGCCCGCGAAGTACGACGCGAGCGGCAGGCCGGTCTCGCGGCGGAAGCGGTCCTGGCCGACGTTGCGGCCGAGCTCCTTGCAGAGCGCGTCGGTGCGGGTGTCCTGCCACACGATGGCGTTGTGGACGGGCTCGCCGGTGTTCTTGTCCCACAGCAGCGTGGTCTCGCGCTGGTTGGTGATGCCGATCGCCTTGACGTCGGCGGGCGTGATGCCCGCCTTGCTGATCGCGCCGGCGACGACTTCCTGGACGTTGGTCCAGATTTCGGCCGCGTCGTGCTCGACCCATCCCGGCTTCGGGAAGATCTGCTCGTGCTCCTTCTGGTCGACGGCGACGATCCGGCCGTCCTTGTCGAAGACGATGCAGCGGCTGGAGGTGGTGCCCTGGTCGATGGCCGCGATGAACGGGCCGGTGGTGTGTGCGTCGGTCACGGTGTGCTCCCGGAGGTCTGTAGAGAGTCGGCCGGTCGGCTCAGGCGAACGCGATGTTGTAGATACCCGCGGCGAGGGCTCCGCCGATCAGCGGTCCCGCGACGGGGATCCAGGCGTAGCTCCAGTCGGAGCCGCCCTTGTTCGGCAGCGGGAGCAGGGCGTGCACGATGCGCGGCCCGAGGTCACGGGCCGGGTTGATCGCGTAGCCGGTCGGGCCGCCGAGGGAGAGGCCGATGCCGACGACGACGAAGGCGGTGATCAGCGCGCCGAGCACGCCGAGACCCTTGCCGCTGTCGTTGAGGCCCTGGGTGAGCACCGCGAGGACGAGCACGACGGTGCCGATGATCTCGGTGGCGAGGTTCTGCCAGACGTTGCGCACCTCGGGGCCGGTGGAGAAGACGCCGAGGACGGGGCCGGCCTTGGGCGCGGCCTTCTGGTCGACCATGCCCTCTTCGGCCGGCTGCTCCGCGAGGATCTCCGGGTCCGTGAGATGGGCCTGGAACTGTCCGTAGTACGCGATCCAGACCAGGGCGGCGCCGATCATGGCGCCGAGTATCTGGCCTGCGAAGTAGACCGGAGCGTTGCTCCAGTCGCCGTCCTTGACCGCGATGCCGACCGTGACCGCCGGGTTGAGATGGGCGCCGGAGAGGGTGCCCGTCATGTAGACGGCCGTCATGACGGCGAAGCCCCACCCGAAGGTGATGGCGAGCCAGCCGGCGTTCTGCGCCTTCGAGCGCTTGAGCACGACGGCGGCCACGACGCCACCGCCGAGCAGGATGAGTACGGCGGTACCAATGATCTCGCCGATGAAGATGTCGGAGCTGGACACCCGCGACTCCTTTGTCCTTCGTCCAGGGGAAAGGCGAACCCCGGGTCCCTCCGGGTGGTCCGCGCCCTCGGTGAGGGCCTAACCGGTCCCTTGGCGTTGCCACACTCTAGCGCGTATTGCCGGTAGGTGTTCGGCATTGCCGACCGATGAACGGCAGTTTTGCCCTCGGTTAAGAGGTGCGTCAAGAGTTCCGTGACCGGTATCCCGATCGTTACCAGCCTGCCAGGGGGCGGCGGGGCCCGCCTCAGAAGCGGCTGGCACCCAGGTCCCGGGAGACCGCCCGCGCGCAGTCCCGTACGGCCGCCACCAGGTCGTTGCGCAGGCCGCCGTCCTCGCGGACGCGTTCCACGGCTCCGGTGACGCCGACCGCGCCGACCGGCATCCGCCGGCGGTCGTGGATGGGCGCGGCGATCGACGCCACCCCGTCCCAGGTCTCCTCCACGTCGGCGGCCCAGCCGCGCGCGCGGGTCAGGTCGAGCACCGCCTCGAACTCCTCCGCGTCCGTGATCGTGTGCGGGGTGAAGGACTTGCGCTCGTTCTCGACGACCTCGTTGTGCGCGACCGGGTCGTACGCGGACAGCACCTTGCCCAGCGCGGAGGAGTGGAGCGGCTGCATGGCCCCGACCTCAAGCACCTGCCGGCTGTCGTCCGGGCGGAAGACGTGGTGGACGATCAGTACGCCCTGCTGGTGCAGCACGCCCAGATAGACGCTCTCGCCGCTGGAGCGGGCCAGGTCGTCGGTCCACACCAGCGCGCGGGCGCGCAGCTCGTGCACGTCCAGGTACGTGCTGCCCAGGCGCAGCAGCTCGGCGCCGAGCTGGTAGCGGCCCGAGGCCTGATCCTGTTCGACAAAACCCTCCGCCTGGAGGGTGCGCAGGATGCCGTGGGCCGTACCCTTGGCAAGACCGAGGGACGAGGCCACCTCGGACAGTCCGAGCCTGCGCTCGCCCCCCGCGAGCAGGCGCAGCATCGCCGCCGCCCGCTCGAGCGACTGGATGTTCTTCGCCACGCTCGGCCACCTCCACCTCGGTTCGACAATGCTGAACACTATCGGCTCATGCCGACCTGGTGTCACCGTCCGAGGTCTACCCGGCGACCGTGAGCCATCAGAACACGCCACGCACCCGACACCGTCCGCCCCGTGGGACGCCTTCACGCCACGGACGGGGTCACGGCTACGCTGGCCAGGTGCGCCTTCCGCCGGGAAGGCGCAAAGCCGACAGCCGTCGCACTCCAGGGAGCAGATCCATGGCCTCGTTGCCGACCCCCACGCCTGCCAGCCACCGCAGCCGCGCCGACGCCCTCCGCGAAGCACTCGCCAGCCGTGTAGTGGTCGCCGACGGAGCGATGGGCACCATGCTCCAGGCGCAGGACCCCAGCCTCGAGGACTTCGAGAACCTCGAGGGCTGCAACGAGATCCTCAACATCACCCGCCCCGACATCGTGCGCTCGGTCCACGAGGAGTACTTCGCGGTCGGCGTGGACTGCGTCGAGACCAACACCTTCGGCGCGAACCACTCGGCGGCCAACGAGTACGAGATCGCCGACCGGATCTTCGAGCTGTCCGAGTCCGGCGCGCGCATCGCCCGCGAGGTCGCCGACGAGTTCGCCGCCAAGGACGGCCGCCAGCGCTGGGTGCTGGGCTCGATCGGCCCCGGCACCAAGCTGCCCTCGCTCGGCCACATCGCGTTCGACGTCCTGCGGGACGGCTACCAG
Organism: Streptomyces sp. NPDC054887; assembly: GCF_053610585.1. Lineage (NCBI taxonomy): Bacteria > Bacillati > Actinomycetota > Actinomycetes > Kitasatosporales > Streptomycetaceae > Streptomyces > Streptomyces sp. NPDC054887. The sequence continues at coordinate 5,748 of NZ_JBSGYQ010000038.1, forward strand.
CAGAACGCCGAGGGCCTGCTGGCCGGCGGCGCGGACGCCCTGATCGTGGAGACCACGCAGGACCTGCTCCAGACGAAGTCGAGCCTGATCGGCGCACGCCGTGCGATGGACGCCCTCGGCTTCGACGTGCCGCTGATCTGTTCGCTCGCCTTCGAGACGACCGGCGTCATGCTGCTCGGCTCCGAGATCGGCGCCGCCCTGACCGCCCTGGAGCCGCTGGGCATCGACCTGATCGGCCTGAACTGCTCGACCGGCCCGGACGAGATGAGCGAGCACCTGCGCTATCTGGCCCGCCATTCGCGTACGCCGCTGATGTGCATGCCGAACGCGGGCCTTCCCGTTCTCACCAAGGACGGCGCCCACTTCCCGCTCGGCCCCGTCGGTCTCGCCGACGCCCAGGAGACGTTCGTCCACGACTACGGCCTGTCCCTCATCGGCGGCTGCTGCGGTACGACGCCCGAGCACCTGCGCGCCGTCGTCGAGCGCACCCGCGACCTCGCTCCGGCGCAGCGCGAGCCGCGCCCCGAGCCGGGCGCCGCCTCCCTGTACCAGTCGGTCCCCTTCCGCCAGGACACCGCGTACATGGCGATCGGCGAGCGCACCAACGCCAACGGCAGCAAGAAGTTCCGCGAGGCCATGCTCGAAGCCCGCTGGGACGACTGCGTCGAGATGGCCCGCGACCAGATCCGCGAGGGCGCGCACATGCTCGACCTGTGCGTCGACTACGTGGGCCGCGACGGTGTGGCCGACATGGCCGAGCTGGCCGGCCGCTTCGCCACCGCCTCCACTCTGCCGATCGTCCTCGACTCCACCGAAGTGGACGTCATCCAGGCCGGTCTGGAGAGGCTCGGCGGCCGCGCGGTCATCAACTCCGTCAACTACGAGGACGGCGACGGCCCGGAGTCGCGTTTCGCCAAGGTCACCGCGCTCGCCAAGGAGCACGGCGCCGCCCTGATCGCGCTGACCATCGACGAGGAGGGCCAGGCCCGTACCGTCGAGCACAAGGTCGCCATCGCGGAGCGGCTGATCGAGGACCTGACCGGCAACTGGGGCATCGAAGAGTCGGACATCCTCATCGACTGCCTGACCTTCACCATCTGCACCGGCCAGGAGGAGTCCCGCAAGGACGGCATCGCGACGATCGAGTCGATCCGCGAGCTGAAGCGGCGTCACCCGGACGTGCAGACCACCCTGGGCCTGTCCAACATCTCCTTCGGCCTCAACCCGGCCGCCCGTGTCGTCCTGAACTCCGTCTTCCTCGACGAGTGCGTCAAGGCCGGCCTGGATTCCGCGATCGTGCACGCCTCGAAGATCCTGCCGATCGCCCGCCTGGAGGAGGAGCAGGTCAAGGTCGCCCTCGACCTGATCTACGACCGGCGCGCCGAGGGCTACGACCCGCTCCAGAAGCTCATGGCCCTCTTCGAGGGCGTCAACATGAAGTCCATGAAGGCCGGCCGAGCCGAGGAGCTGATGGCGCTCCCGCTCGACGAGCGTCTGCAGCGCCGCATCATCGACGGCGAGAAGAACGGCCTGGAGGCCGATCTCGACGAGGCCCTGCGGAGCCGCCCGGCCCTGGACATCGTCAACGACACCCTCCTCGCGGGCATGAAGGTCGTCGGTGAGCTGTTCGGCTCCGGCCAGATGCAGCTGCCGTTCGTGCTCCAGTCCGCCGAGGTGATGAAGACGGCGGTGGCTCACCTGGAGCCGCACATGGAGAAGACGGACGACGAGGGCAAGGGCACGATCGTGCTGGCCACCGTCCGCGGCGACGTCCACGACATCGGCAAGAACCTCGTCGACATCATCCTGTCCAACAACGGCTACACCGTCGTCAACCTCGGCATCAAGCAGCCCGTCTCCGCGATCCTGGAGGCGGCCGAACAGCACAAGGCCGACGTCATCGGCATGTCCGGACTGCTCGTCAAGTCCACGGTGATCATGAAGGAGAACCTTCAGGAGCTCAACCAGCGGAAGATGGCCGCGGACTTCCCGGTCATCCTCGGCGGCGCCGCACTGACACGGGCGTACGTGGAGCAGGACCTGCACGAGATCTACGAGGGCGAGGTCCGCTACGCCCGCGACGCGTTCGAGGGCCTGCGCCTGATGGACGCCCTCATCGGCGTCAAGCGCGGCGTGCCCGGCGCGGCCCTGCCGGAGCTCAAGCAGCGCCGGGTGGCGAAGAAGGACACGGCCGTCCTGGAGGTCGAGGAGCCGGAGGGCTCCGTGCGTTCGGACGTCGCCACCGACAACCCGATCCCCACTCCGCCCTTCTGGGGCACCCGGGTGGTCAAGGGCATCCAGCTCAAGGAGTACGCGCCCTGGCTCGACGAGGGCGCGCTCTTCAAGGGGCAGTGGGGCCTCAAGCAGGTCCGCAACGGCGACGGGCCCACCTACGAGGAGCTGGTGGAGACCGAGGGCCGTCCGCGCCTGCGCGGCTGGCTCGACCACCTCCAGTCGAACAACCTCCTCGAAGCGGCCGTCGTCTACGGGTACTTCCCCTGCCACTCCAAGGGCGACGACCTGATCCTGCTGGGCGAGGACGGTTCCGAGCGCACCCGCTTCACCTTCCCCCGCCAGCGGCGCGGCCGCCGGCTGTGCCTGGCCGACTTCTTCCGCCCGGAGGAGGCCGGTGAGCCCGACGTGGTCGGCCTCCAGGTGGTCACGGTCGGCTCCCGCATCGGCGAGGAGACCGCCCGGCTCTTCGAGGCGGACTCCTACCGCGACTACCTCGAACTGCACGGCCTCTCGGTGCAGTTGGCCGAAACCCTCGCCGAGTACTGGCACGCCCGGGTCCGCTCCGAACTCGGCTTCGGCGGCGAGGACCCCGACGCCATGGAGGACATGTTCGCCCTGAAGTACCGGGGCGCGCGCTTCTCCCTCGGCTACGGGGCCTGCCCCGACCTGGAGGACCGCGCCAAGATCGCCGACCTGCTGCGGCCGGAGCGGATCGGCGTACACCTGTCCGAGGAGTTCCAGCTGCACCCGGAGCAGTCCACCGACGCGATCGTCATCCACCACCCCGAGGCGAAGTACTTCAACGCGCGATAGACCGGGACGAGTCGTACACTGGTCGGTCCAGCGCAGGCCGGTCGCCTTCCCACCTGGGGAGACGGCCGGCCTTCTCGTCCCTTCAGGAGGTGTGCCCGGATGACCAGTACCGTCCCCGCGCCCAGTACCCGTACGGCCGAAGGCTCGGCCCTCCAGGCTGTCTTCCTCGACATGGACGGCACCCTGGTGGACACCGAGGGCTTCTGGTGGGAGGTCGAGGCCGAGGTCTTCGCGGACCTCGGGCACGTGCTGGACGAGGCGTGGCGCGACGTGGTGGTCGGCGGGCCCATGACGCGCAGCGCCGGCTACCTCATCGAGGCGACCGGCGCGGACATCACGCTGCCCGAGCTCACGGTGCTGCTCAACGACCGCTTCGAGAAGCGGATCGCGCGGGGCGTGCCGCTGATGCCGGGCGCCGCGCGGCTGCTGGCGGAACTGGCGGCGCACGAGGTGCCCACCGCCCTGGTGTCGGCCTCGCACCGGCGCATCATCGACCGCGTCCTCCAGACGCTGGGGCCGCAGATGTTCACCCTCACGGTCGCGGGCGACGAGGTGGCCCGTACGAAGCCGCACCCGGACCCGTACCTGCACGCCGCGGCGCTGCTCGGGGCCGATCCCGGCAGATGCGCGGTCGTGGAGGACACGGCGACCGGCGTGGCGGCTGCCGAGGCGGCCGGCTGCCGGGTGGTGGCCGTCCCCTCCGTGGCGCCGATCGCGCCCGCGCGCGGCCGGGTGGTCGTGGGGTCGCTGGAAGAAGTCGATCTCGCATTCCTCACCACCCTGATCACCAGAATGAACTGACCGGTCACCGAGGGGCCCTCTCCAAGGGAGGCGAAAACTCTCGGCATCGGACCGTTCATTTTCCGTCACAAGCGGAAATAGAAATGCGCAATGGGACAGAAGTATTCAGAAGGTGACCTTGGTCACCCTCTGTGAGATGTACTGCGGTCCCCGGCGGCGCCAATGCGCTTCCGTGGGGCCGCATATGGCGTCCTTGTGTCCCGATTGGTGAAGCGGTGTACGAATCATTCCGGCCCCACCGGGCGCATTCGCCCGGATCGGCGACCGCCGGCCGATGACGCGGAGGCACCGTCCCGGTCCGGCCGGCCCGGTGATTCCCACTAATCTCAAACCCGAGAACTTCGCCGCATCACCACGGGGTTCCGGCGCCCAACCCGTCGCCGGAGCCCACCGAACCGATCGCTCTGATCCGGCCCGATCGCCCCGCCCCGACCGGGCGGCCGCGGCGGAGTATCCCGTACACCGCTGAAGAACTCAGTGCCGGATGAGGGAGAACGTCCAGGATGAACCGCAAGACCTTGGTGCTGCCGGCCGTGATCGGCCTGCTCGCGCCCGCGCTGGCCGCGTGCGGCGGCGCGGACGTCGGCGGGAAGGGCGGTGACGCCATCGTCGTGGGCACCACGGACCAGTTCGTGGCCACGAAGGACGCGCCCGCGCCCTTCGACCCCGCGTTCGCCTACGACGCCGGCGCCTGGAACGTCCTGCGGCAGACCGTCCAGATGCTGATGCACGTCCCGCGCGGCGGCGGCGAGCCGGTGCCGGACGCGGCCTCCAAGTGCGGCTTCACCGACACCCAGAACGAGAGCTACCGCTGCACCCTTCGGGACGGGCTCACGTTCGCCGACGGCGACCCGCTCACCGCGGAGGACGTCAAGTTCTCCATCGAGCGCGTACTGAAGATCAAGAACAACAACGGGCCGGTCGCGCTCCTCTCGAACATCGACATGATCGAGACCAACGGCGACCGCGAGATCGTCTTCCACCTCAAGACGCCGGACGCCACGTTCCCGTACAAGATCGCGACGCCGGCCGCGGCCATCGTCGACCCCGACGCCTACCGGGCCGGCAAGCTGCGCGAGGGCTTCGACGCCGACGGCTCGGGCCCGTACACGCTGGAGACCGAGACCGACGGAGACCGGGTCGTCAAGGCGGTCTTCACCAAGAACCCCGCGTACAAGGGCGACTTGAAGCTCCGCAACGACAAGGTCGAGCTGCGGTCGTTCGCCGACACCGAGTCCATGGAGAAGGCGCTGAAGGACGGCGACATCAGCATGATGACGCGCACCCTCCAGCCCGAGCAGATCAAGGACCTGTCGGAGAACCCGGCCGAGGGCATCGACCTCATCGAGATGCCCGGCCTGGAGATCCGCTACCTCGGCTTCGACACCGAGGACTCCACCGTGAAGAGCAAGGCGGTGCGCCAGGCGCTGGCCGCCGTCGTGGACCGCGGGGACCTCGCGAGCAAGGTCTACCCGGCCACCGCCGAGCCGCTGTACTCGCTCATCCCGAACACCATCACGGGGCACCAGAACGCCTTCTTCAACAAGTACGGCGAGCCCAGCCGGGCCAAGGCCGCCGGCATCCTCAAGGCGGCCGGCATCGGCACGCCGGTGAAGCTGACGCTCAACTACACGACCGACCACTACGGACCGGCCACGAAGAAGGAGTTCGAGGTGCTCAAGGAGCAGCTCAACGCCACGAACCTCTTCGACGTCGGCATCAAGGGAACCGAGTGGTCGAAGTTCCGTGACAGCCAGAAGCGCGGCGAGTACGCCGTCTACGGCATGGGCTGGTTCCCCGACTTCCCGGACGCCGACAACTACGTCGCGCCGTTCCTGGACGAGGACAACTTCCTCAACTCCCCGTACGTGAGCAGCGAAACCAGGAACAAGCTCATCCCCGAGTCGCGCCGCGCGGCCGACCGGGCAACGGCCGCCGGGCCGTTCGAGCGAATCCAGGAGATCGTCGCCAACGACGTACCGGTGCTGCCGCTGTGGCAGGGCAAGCAGTACGTCGCCGCGCGCGACGACATCACGGGCGTCGAGTGGGCCATCAACTCCTCGGCGGACCTTCAGCTGTGGGAGCTGGGCCGCGGCGTCTCCTGACGCCGGCATTGTCCGGCGGCGAAGACCGCGCCGCCGGTGGGTTATTCATCGAATGTGTGAGGCAAGGATCCGTGAAGAGGCGTAACCAGTGGCTGACGGCCCCGCTCGCGGCGGGACTGGCGGCGGGGCTGCTCAGCGGTTGTGGAACCGAGAAGGGCGGCTCGGGGGGCACTGACGGCGGTGTGGTCATCGGAATGTCCGACGAGGTGCTGGCCACCGACCCGGCGTCGGGCTACGACCCGGGCTCCTGGCTGCTGTTCAACAACGTCTTCCAGTCGCTGCTGAGCTTCCCCAAGGGCAGCTCCTCCCCGCAGCCCGAGGCCGCGAAGACGTGCGACTTCGACAAGGGCGGCAGCACGGTCTTCCGCTGCACCCTGCGTGACGGCCTGACGTTCAGCAACGGCAACGAGCTGACCAGCAAGGACGTCAAGTACTCCTTCGAGCGCTCGCTGAAGATCAACGACAAGGCCGGCCCCGCGGCGGTCATGCTCGGCACCATCGACACGATCGAGACGCCGGACGAGAAGAACATCATCTTCCGCCTCAAGGTCCCGGACGCCACCTTCCCGAGCAAGATCGCCTCCGGCGCCGGCTCCATCGTCGACCACCGCGAGTACGCCTTCGACAAGCTCCGCACCGACAACAAGGCGGTCGGATCCGGACCGTACAAGCTGGACTCCTTCGGCCGGTCCGACGCGGCGTTCTCCGTCAACGAGAACTACGAGGGCACCGCCGAGACGAAGAACAACGGCGTCACCGTGAAGTTCTTCCACGGTGACCAGAAGGCGCTCGCCGCCTCCCTCAAGCGGCGCGACGTGGACATCGCCTACCGCGGTCTCACGGCCGGCGACATCGCGGGCATCGAGAAGTCCACGGCCGACCGCGACAAGGGCATCGAGGTCGTCGAGGGCTCCAGCGCCGAGGTCCAGCACCTGGTCTTCAACGTCAACGACCCGGTCGTCGGCAAGCCCGCCGTGCGCAAGGCCATGGCGTACCTGATCGACCGCGACGCGCTGGTGCGGGACGTCTACCAGTCCACCGCCACCCCGCTGTACTCGATCATCCCGAGCGGCATCGGCGCCCACAACACGGCGTTCTTCGACACCTACGGCGGCAGCCCGCAGCCGGCCAAGGCCGAGCGGGCGCTGCGCGGCGCGGGCATCACGGACAAGGTGAAGATCACCCTCTGGGCCACGCCCAGCCGCTACGGACCGGCCACCGTCGAGGAGTTCAAGGCGATCGCCAAGCAGCTCAAAAAGAGCGGGCTGTTCGACGCGAGCGTCGAGTCGGTCGAGATCAACGAGTACGAGAAGAACATCGCGGCCGGCAAGTACGGCGTGTACGTGAAGGGCTGGGTCCCGGACTACCCGGACCCGGACAACTTCACCCTGCCGTTCTTCGGCAAGGACAACGTCCTCGCCAACAACTACGAGAACCGCCGCATCACCGACGGGATCATCCCCGACACCGCCGCCGCCACCGACCGCCCCATGGCGGAGGAGGACTTCAACAAGCTCCAGGACATCGTCGCCGACGAGGTGCCGATCATCCCGCTGTGGCAGGGCAAGCAGTACGCCGTGGCCTACGACGACATCTCCGGCCTCGAATGGACCCTGGACGCGTCGACCGTCTTCCGGTTCTGGGAGATCAGCAAGGGCTGACCCCACCGTCGCCGGCACACGAGAAGCCGGACCCGGCCCCCTCGCGGGGCCGGGTCCGGCTTCTGTCGTACGCGTGCTACTGGGCGCCCGGCCTGACCAGGCCGCTCTCGTACGCGTACACCGCCGCCTGCACCCGGTCGCGCAGCCCGAGCTTCGTCAGCACGTGCCCGACGTGCGTCTTCACGGTCGTCTCGCTCACGAACAGATCGGCGGCGATCTCCGCGTTGGACAGCCCGCGGGCCACCAGCTTCAGCACCTCGACCTCGCGGTCGGTCAGCGTGTGCAGCGTGTCCGGAACCTGCTCGTCGCCGGACGGCAGGTGATCGGCGTACTTGTCGAGCAGCCGGCGCGTGATGCTCGGCGCGAGCATCGCCTCGCCCGCCGCGACCACCCGGATCGCCTGCACCAGCTCGGTGGCGGGCGCGTCCTTCAGCAGGAAGCCGCTGGCCCCGGCGCGCAGCGCCTCCACGACGTACTCGTCGAGATCGAACGTCGTCAGCACGAGCACCTTCGCCGGGCCGTCCTTGCCGGGACCGGTGATCTGACGCGTCGCCTCCACGCCGTCCATCCGCGGCATCCGGATGTCCATCAGCACGACGTCGGGCTGGAGCGCCCGCACCTGGTCGAGCGCCTGGAGACCGTCACCGGCCTCACCGACGACCGCGAGATCCTGCTCGGCCTCCAGAATCATCCGGAAGCCGGTGCGCAGCAGGGGCTGGTCGTCGACCAGTAGGACGCGGATAGCCACGGAGGACTCCTTCTCTAGACCGCGTCCATTCTGCCCTGGCCGCCTTCGGCCGGATCGGCCGGGCGCACCGTCCGCTGCACGGGCAGCGGGTACACCGGGGGAGTGCCGCCGAATTCCGGACACACCGCGCGGTGGTCGCACCAGCCGCACAGCTTCGTCGGACGCGGCCGCCACTCGCCCGTCTCCGTGGCCTCCTTGATGGCCTCCCACAGCGCGAGCAGCTTGCGCTCCACGCGCTCCAGGTCGCCCTCGACCGGGTCGTACGTCAGCACGTCGCCACTGCCCAGGTACACCAGCTGGAGCCGGCGCGGGACGACGCCCTTCCACCGCCAGATCACCAGCGCGTAGAACTTCATCTGGAACAGCGCGCCGTCGGCGTACTCGGCCCGGGGCGCCTTGCCCGTCTTGTAGTCGACGATCCGCACCTCACCGGACGGCGCCACGTCCACCCGGTCGATGATGCCGCGCAGCCGCAGTCCGGACTCCAGCTCCGTCTCGACGAAGAGCTCCCGCTCGGCCGGCTCCAGCCGCGTCGGGTCCTCCAGCGTGAACCACCGCTCGACCAGCTCCTCGGCCTCCACCAGCCAGCGCGCCAGCCGCTCGCCCTCCGGATCCTCGGCGAACAGCTCCGTGAGCTGCGGCTTCGACTCCAGCAGCCGGTTCCACTGGCCGGGCACCAGCGCCTTGGCCCGCCCTGCCGTACGCTCCGTCGCCGGGACGTCGAAGAGCCGCTCCAGCACGGCGTGCACCAGCGTGCCCCGGGTCGCCGCCTCGCTCGGCTTCTCGGGCAGCTTGTCGATGACCCGGAACCGGTAGAGCAGCGGGCACTGCATGAAATCGCTCGCCCGCGACGGGGAGAGCGACATGGGGCGCCGGGCCTCGTCGGCCCGACCGGAACTCGTCGTCATGTCCAAGACCTTAAGACCCGCCACTGACAGTCCCGGCATCCATGGCCGCGAAACGGCCGCGCGAGGGGAGCCGAGGCGGAACGGGCGGGGGCAGTCCGCATACCATCGACGGCAGACCCCTCTCGCGCTGCGTGGTCGGCGGACGCCGCGCGAGGACGCTGCGGACGAAGGGCCCCTGTGAACGAGAGCGGCGAGCGCGACAAGCGCGGCGAGAGCGGCGGGAGCGGCGGCAAGCCGCAGAGCCCCCGCGAGCCGGGCGGCGGCCTCCTCATGGGCCGCCCGTTCGGCGTGCCGGTGTACGTCGCCCCCAGCTGGTTCCTCGTCGCGGCCCTCATCACCTGGGTCTTCGGCGGCCAGCTCGACCGCGTCCTCCCCGAGTTGGGCAACCTCCGCTACCTGGTCTCGCTCTTCTTCGCGGTCGCGTTCTACGCCTCCGTACTGGTGCACGAGCTGGCCCACACGGTCGCGGCGCTGCGCTTCAAGCTGCCGGTGCGCCGCATCCAGCTCCAGTTCTTCGGCGGGGTGTCCGAGATCGAGAAGGAGTCGGAGACGCCGGGTCGCGAGTTCGTCCTCGCCTTCGTCGGACCGCTGCTCTCCCTCGTCCTGGGCGGCGTGTTCTACGCCGGCATGCGGATCGTCGAGCCCGGCACGGTGCCCGGCGTGCTGCTGGCCGGCCTGATGATCTCCAACCTCATCGTGGCGGCGTTCAACCTGCTGCCCGGCCTCCCGCTGGACGGCGGCCGGATGCTCCGCGCCATCGTGTGGAAGATCACCGGCAAGCCGATGAGCGGCACCATCGCCGCCGCCTGGGTCGGCCGTGCGCTCGCCGTCGCCGTCCTCATCGGCCTGCCGCTGCTCACCCACACCGGCGCCCTCGGCAACTCCACCGAGGACATCGGCGGCATGGAGACCGTCACCGACGCCCTGCTCGCCGCCATCCTGGCCGCGATCATCTGGACCGGAGCCGGCAACAGCCTGCGCATGGCCCGGCTGCGCGAGCACCTCCCCGACCTGCGCGCCCGCACGCTCACCCGGCGCGCCGTCCCCGTCGAGTCGGCCACCCCGCTCTCCGAGGCCCTGCGCCGCGCGAACGCCGCCGGCGCCCGCGCCCTGGTCGTCGTGGACGGCCAGGGAGAGCCCACCGGCGTCGTCCGCGAGGCGGCCATCGTGGGCGTGCCGGAGCACCGCAGGCCGTGGGTGGCGGTCAGCGGTCTCGCCCAGGACCTCACGGAGGACATGAAGATCGCGGCGGAGCTGGCGGGCGAGGCGCTGCTGGAGCGGCTGCGGGCGGCCCCGGCCACGGAGTACCTCGTGGTCGAGGAGACGGGCGAGATCTACGGCGTACTGTCCACCGCCGACGTCGAGCGCGCCTTCGTGTCGGCCATGGCCCGCCCCCAGTAACCGGTCCCGGGACGGCCCCGGCCCGCCCAGCGGCGCACCGCGGCGAATCGGGCCGTCAAAAGACCGGTAGGCTGGTCACATGTCCGAACCGACCGGTGCCGCCCGCCGTCGCGGCCCCTTCCAGGTCGGGGACCAGGTCCAGCTCACCGACCCCAAGGGACGCCACTACACGTTCACGCTCGAGGCCGGGAAGAATTTCCACACCCACAAGGGTTCCTTCCCCCACGACGAGCTGATCGGCTCCCCCGAGGGCAGTGTTGTCCGTACCACGGGAAACGTCGCCTACCTCGCGCTGCGCCCCCTGCTCCCCGACTACGTCCTGTCCATGCCCCGCGGCGCCGCCGTGGTCTACCCCAAGGACGCGGGCCAGATCCTGGCCTTCGCCGACATCTTCGCCGGCGCCCGCGTCGTCGAGGCGGGGGTCGGCTCCGGTTCGCTGAGCAGCTTCCTGCTCCGCGCCATCGGTGACCAGGGCATGCTGCACTCCTACGAGCGCCGCGAGGACTTCGCCGAGATCGCCACGCAGAACGTGGAGCGCTACTTCGGCGGCCCGCACCCCGCCTGGCAGCTGACCGTCGGAGACCTCCAGGACAACCTGACCGACACCGACGTCGACCGCGTGATCCTGGACATGCTCGCCCCGTGGGAGTGCCTGGAGGTCGTCCGCAAGGCGCTCGTCCCCGGCGGCATCCTCTGCTGCTACGTGGCCACCACCACGCAGCTGGCGCGCACCGTCGAGTCCATCCGGGAGATCGGCTGCTTCGCGGAGCCGACCGCCTGGGAGTCGATGATCCGCAACTGGCACGTCGAGGGCCTGGCCGTCCGCCCCGACCATCGGATGATCGGCCACACCGGATTCCTCCTCACCGCCCGCCGCCTCGCGGACGGCGTGGAGCCGCCCCTGCGCCGCCGCCGAGTTCCCCGACCGACCGGGGAACTCGGCGGCGGCGCTCTCGCGTTGCCGGGTCCGGCGCCCGCGCCACCGGGTCTTCACGTACGGGCAACCGTTACGGACCCTGGCGTTCCGCCGTGCTGTGACGTGTGGCACTATGCTCGCCACCCCACCGGTACAGCCCCCAGGAGACACCCGGCGTGCAGACCTCCGCAGCCCTGGACCTCGCGCACACCCGGCCCCGCCCGGTGCACTGGCTCGCCACCGCCGCCGCCATGGCCGCGGTCGTCGCCGCGGCCGGTTTCCTCCAGCCCGAGGCCGCCACCGCCTCCCAGACGGCCCCGGCGGCGGGATCCGGGCCGGTGGAACCCGCGGCGGCCCCGGTCCCCGACGCGGCCGGGGCGGTGTACCCGCTGGAGTGCCACGGGGAGAAGCCCGCCGTGGTCGAAGAGGGCTCCGGCGACCTCGACGGCGACGGCCGGCCCGAGACCGTGGCGGTCGTGCGGTGCGTCTCCGGCATCGGCACCCCCCCGAGCGGCGTCTTCGTGCTGACCGGGCCCTCGCGCGTCGTGGCGACCCTGGTCGACCCGGCCGACGGGCTGGGCATCAGCGATTTCACCGTGGGCGGGGGAGCGGTCTCCGCGACGCTGCTGGGCTATTCCTCGCCGGACGTGCCGCGCTGCTGCCCCGACCGGCGGGAGAAGGTCAAGTGGCAGTGGAAGGGCGGCAAGTTCGCCAGAACCGTCCTTCCGGACGCGCGCAGTATGTGATCCGTCACTCCGCGTCCGGGCCGTAGACCTCGACCCGGTCGGTCACGCGCCGTACGTGGATGCAGTCGCCCGGGCACTCCTTGGCCGAGTCGACCACGTCATTGAGGAGAGTCAGCGGGACGGGCGTTGTGGCGCCCGGGCTCTGGAGCAGCTCGTCGTCGGGGCTCTTCACGTAGGCCAGGCCGTCGATGTCCAGCTCGAAGACCTCGGGGGCGTACTGGACGCAGATGCCGTCGCCGGTGCAGAGATCCTGGTCGATCCACACCTCGAGCGGGTCGCCCGTCTGTGCGCCGTCGTCGGTGGGAGCCTTCTGCTGCACGGTCATATCTCCTGCCGTTTCCTGCGCGGTTGTAGCAATTCGAGCCAGCCCTGACGGGTGTTGAACACTTCGACGATACAACCGGCCGCTTTCCGATGTTGATGGGTGGGTATTCCCCTGACGTGAGGGAGTACGCAAGGGTGAAGATCGGACACACCCCGCAGTCTTTGTGATCTAGGGGTTTCAACCCGCACCAGCCCAGGTAGGGTCAGGAAGCGTCCAGCTCCCCTTGGAGGAGGTGAGGACCGTGGCAGCCCACGACGACGACATCAACCGCGGCATCCGGCCCGGGCGAGGGTCTGAGGACCCCGCCGGACAGGTTGCCTATCTCGAGCAGGAAATCGCCGTCCTGCGCCGCAAGCTCGCCGACTCTCCGCGTCATACGAGGATTCTCGAAGAGCGGATCGTCGAGCTGCAGACCAACTTGGCCGGCGTGTCCGCTCAGAACGAGCGGCTCGCCAATACGCTCCGTGAGGCCCGCGACCAGATCGTGGCCCTCAAGGAAGAAGTCGACCGGCTCGCGCAGCCGCCGGCCGGCTTCGGTGTCTTCCTCACGGCGAACGAGGACGGCACGGCCGACATCTTCACCGGTGGCCGCAAGCTACGGGTGAACGTCAGCCCCAGCGTGGAGCTCGAAGAGCTCAGGCGTGGCCAGGAGGTCATGCTCAACGAGGCCCTCAACGTGGTCGAGGCCATGGAGTACGAGCGCGCCGGGGAGATCGTCACCCTCAAGGAGGTCCTTGAGGACGGCGAGCGCGCCCTGGTGCTGGGGCACACCGACGAGGAGCGGGTGGTGCGGCTCGCCGAGCCGCTGCTGGACGTCACCATCCGCCCCGGCGACGCCCTGCTGCTGGAGCCCAGGTCCGGTTACGTCTACGAAGTCATCCCCAAGAGCGAGGTCGAGGAGCTCGTCCTCGAAGAGGTCCCGGACGTCGACTACGACAAGATCGGCGGTCTGGGCAGCCAGATCGAGATGATCCGCGACGCCGTCGAGCTGCCGTACCTCTACCCCGACCTCTTCAAGGAGCACGAACTGCGGCCGCCGAAGGGCATCCTGCTCTACGGTCCGCCCGGCTGCGGCAAGACGCTGATCGCCAAGGCCGTCGCCAACTCCCTTGCCAAGAAGGTCGCCGAGGTGACCGGCCAGCCCGCGGGGAAGAGCTACTTCCTCAACATCAAGGGCCCCGAGCTCCTCAACAAGTACGTCGGTGAGACGGAGCGGCACATCCGCCTCGTCTTCCAGCGTGCCCGTGAGAAGGCGAGCGAGGGTACCCCCGTCATCGTCTTCTTCGACGAGATGGAGTCGCTCTTCCGCACCCGTGGCTCGGGTGTCAGCTCGGACGTGGAGAACACCATCGTTCCGCAGCTGCTCGCCGAGATCGACGGTGTGGAGGGCCTGGAGAACGTCATCGTCATCGGCGCCTCCAACCGCGAGGACATGATCGACCCCGCGATCCTGCGGCCCGGCCGGCTCGACGTCAAGATCAAGATCGAGCGTCCGGACGCGGAGGCGGCGAAGGACATCTTCGCGAAGTACCTCCGCTCCACCCTGCCGCTGCACGCGGACGACCTGGCCGAGCACACCGGCTCCAGGGAGGCCGCGGTCCACGGCATGATCCAGTCGGTCGTCGAGCAGATGTACGCCGAGTCCGAGGAAAATCGCTTCCTCGAGGTCACGTACGCGAACGGCGACAAGGAAGTCCTGTACTTCAAGGACTTCAATTCCGGCGCGATGATCCAGAACATCGTCGACCGGGCCAAGAAGATGGCCATCAAGGCCTTCCTCGACCAGAACCAGAAGGGTCTGCGGGTCTCCCACCTCCTCCAGGCGTGCGTGGACGAGTTCAAGGAGAACGAGGACCTGCCGAACACCACCAACCCGGACGACTGGGCCCGTATCTCCGGCAAGAAGGGCGAGCGGATCGTGTTCATCCGCACGCTCGTCACCGGAAAGCAGGGCGCGGACACCGGACGCTCCATCGACACGGTGGCGAACACCGGTCAGTACCTGTAGAACGCAGACGGGCTGCGGGTACCCGCTGGGGTATCCGCAGCCTGCTGTTTTCCAGTCGCACCGGCCGCCGCGCCGACCACACCGGAGCAATGACGCAATTGATCTCCCTACCGGGGCAGAGGCGTTCTAGGCTCTTCGGTACCGCCGAGTCGCGCAGTGCGGGGCCGGGCGCCGCACACGCACCGGAGAACCAGCGGTACTTGAGTGCCGCCCCCGTCCGGGGGCGACGCCGGGCAAGGAGGGCCGCATGACCGTACGGCGAGTAATGGGCATCGAGACGGAGTACGGGATCTCCGTCCCCGGCCACCCCAACGCCAATGCCATGCTCACCTCGTCCCAGATCGTCAACGCCTACGCGGCGGCGATGCACCGGGCGCGCCGCGCCCGCTGGGACTTTGAGGAGGAGAATCCGCTGCGGGACGCGCGAGGCTTCGACCTCGCCCGGGAGGCCGCCGACAACAGTCAGCTCACGGACGAGGACATCGGCCTGGCCAATGTCATCCTCACGAACGGCGCGCGGCTGTACGTGGACCACGCGCACCCCGAGTACAGCTCCCCGGAGGTGACCGGCCCGCTGGACGCGGTGCTCTGGGACAAGGCCGGCGAGCGGATCATGGCGGAGGCCGCCGAGCGGGCCGCGCAGCTCCCCGGCGCCCAGCCGATCCACCTCTACAAGAACAACACCGACAACAAGGGCGCGTCCTACGGCACGCACGAGAACTACCTGATGAAGCGGGCGACCCCCTTCTCGGACATCGTGCGCCACCTGACCCCGTTCTTCGTGTCCCGGCAGGTCGTCACGGGTGCGGGCAGGGTGGGCATCGGCCAGGACGGCCACGAGCACGGCTTCCAGATCAGCCAGCGCGCCGACTATTTCGAGGTCGAGGTCGGCCTGGAGACCACGCTCAAGCGCCCCATCATCAACACCCGCGACGAGCCGCACTCCGACGCCGAGAAGTACCGCAGGCTGCACGTGATCATCGGCGACGCGAACCTCTCCGAGATCTCGACGTACCTGAAGCTGGGCACGACGTCCCTGGTGCTGTCCATGATCGAGGACGGCTTCATCAATGTCGACCTGGCGATCGACCAGCCGGTGCGCACGCTCCACCAGGTCTCCCACGACCCGACGCTGCAACGGCTGATCACCCTCCGCAGCGGCCGGACACTCACCGCCGTACAGCTTCAGATGGAGTACTTCGAGCTGGCGCGCAAGTACGTCGAGGAGCGGTTCGGCGTCGACGCGGACGACCAGACCAAGGACGTCCTGGGGCGCTGGGAGGACGTGCTGAACCGCCTGGAGAACGACCCGATGAGCCTGGCGGGGGAGCTGGACTGGATCGCCAAGCGGGAGCTCCTGGAGGGCTACCGCAGGCGGGACAGCCTGGACTGGGACGCTCCCAGGCTCCATCTGGTGGACCTCCAGTACGCCGACGTACGCCCCGAGAAGGGCCTGTACAACCGCCTGGCGGCCCGCGGCAAGATGAAGCGGCTGCTGGACGAGGACGCCGTGCTGCGGGCCGGTACGAAGCCTCCTGAGGACACCAGGGCGTATTTCCGCGGGCGCTGCCTTGAGCAGTACGCGGACGACGTGGCTGCGGCCTCCTGGGACTCCGTGATCTTCGACCTGCCGGGCCGGGACTCGCTCCAGCGCGTGCCCACGCTGGAACCGTTGCGCGGTACACGTAACCACGTCAAGGAGCTTCTCGACCGGTGCAGGACGGCGGAAGACCTGGTCCGGGTGCTCTCGGGCGGCTGAAAGGGCCGCCGGGTGGGAATCATCCAGGTGATCCCCACGCGTTGTGCAAGTACGGCGCGGATGTCAGACCCCGCTTGTAGGGTCTGATCAAGGACATCGAACCGAGCGAGCGGGGTGAGGTAGAGATGGCGACCAAGGACACCGACGGCGGGCAGCAGAAGGCGACGCGTTCCACCGGGGAGACCGAGGAGACCGCGCAGGACGCGCAGGCCTCCGAGGACCTCAAGGAGCGCCAGGAGAAGCTGTCGGACGACGTCGACTCCGTACTCGACGAGATCGACGACGTGCTCGAGGAGAACGCCGAGGACTTCGTGCGTTCCTTCGTTCAAAAGGGCGGGGAGTAGAGCCGGTTGTCCGTCCCGGTGGCCGTGGACCGAGGTCCGGCGCACCGGGACGGATGACCGGCGGCCGTACGGGTATCGTCCCAGCACAGTTCGCAAGATCGGCCCGGCCTCCCGGAGGCGGGCCGCCGCCTATCCGGAAGGAAACGCGTGGAAGCCAACCCTCGTAGCACCGGGCGTCTGCCGGCAGCCTTCCTGACGCCCGGCTCGTCGTCGTTCATGGACTTCCTGGGCGACCATGCTCCCGAGATGCTGCCCGGAAGGCGCGTCATGCCGCCCGTCAAGGGCGTCATAGAGGCCCCTCACGGCACGACGATCGTCGCCGCCGCGTTCCCCGGCGGCGTGGTGCTCGCCGGTGACCGGCGGGCCACCATGGGCAACATGATCGCCCAGCGCGACATCGAGAAGGTCTTCCCCGCCGACGAGTACTCGGCGGTGGGCATCGCCGGCACCGCCGGTCTCGCGGTGGAGATGGTCAGGCTCTTCCAGCTGGAGCTGGAGCACTTCGAGAAGGTGGAAGGCGCCCAGCTCTCCCTTGAGGGCAAGGCGAACCGGCTCTCCACGATGATCCGCAGCAACCTCGGCATGGCCATGCAGGGCCTGGCCGTCGTCCCGCTCTTCGCCGGCTGGGACGTCGACCGGGAGAAGGGCCGCATCTTCTCGTACGACGTGACGGGCGGCCGCTCGGAGGAGCAGGGGTACGCGGCCACCGGCTCGGGCTCCATCTTCGCCCGCGGCTCGATGAAGAAGCTCTACCGCGACGATCTGACGGAGCAGCAGGCGACCACGCTGGTGGTCCAGGCGCTGTACGACGCCGCCGACGACGACTCGGCGACCGGCGGTCCCGACGTGGCCCGCCGCATCTATCCGATCGTCACCGTGATCACCGAAGAGGGGTTCCGGCGGCTCACCGAGGCGGAGTCCTCGGAGCTGGCCCGTTCGATCCTCGAGCGGCGGCTGGAGCAGCCCGACGGCCCCCGGGCCGCGCTGCTCTGACGGCTCCCGCGCTCCGAATCGACGTGATCAACGTGATAACGACAGAAAGGGACGGATAGCCGGTGTCGACGCCGTTCTATGTCTCACCCCAGCAGGCCATGGCCGACCGGGCGGAATACGCCCGGAAGGGCATCGCCCGAGGCCGCAGCCTTGTCGTGCTGCAGTACGCCGACGGCATCGTGTTCGTCGGCGAGAACCCGTCCCGCGCGCTGCACAAGTTCAGCGAGATCTACGACCGGATCGGCTTCGCCGCCGCCGGCAAGTACAACGAGTACGAGAACCTGCGGATCGGCGGCGTCCGGTACGCCGATCTGCGCGGATACACCTACGACCGCGAAGACGTGACGGCCCGTGGCCTCGCCAACGTCTACGCGCAGACCCTCGGCACGATCTTCTCCAGCAACGCGGAGAAGCCGTACGAGGTGGAGCTGGTCGTCGCCGAGGTCGGGGCCCGTCCCGAGGGCGACCAGATCTACCGGCTGCCCCACGACGGTTCGATCGTGGACGAGCACGGCTCGGTCGCGGTCGGCGGCAACGCGGAGCAGATCAGCAGCTTCCTCGACCAGCGGCACCGGGACGGGATGACGCTCGCGGAGGCCCTCAAGCTGGCCGTGCAGGCGCTGTCGCGGGACACCAACGGCAGCGAGCGGGAGATCCCCGCCGAGCGCCTCGAGGTGGCCGTCCTGGACCGTACGCGGCCGCAGGACCGGAAGTTCAAGCGCATCGTCGGCCGTCAGCTGGCCCGCCTCCTGGAGGCGGACGGCGACGCGGCCACCCCCACCGACACCCCTTCGGACACCGAGGAGCCGTAGCAGCTCCGACGTCACCGTCCGGGTGCCCCGGGCCGCCCTGCGGCCCGGGGCACCCGTGTGACGCGCCGGCGGGTCAGGCGTGGGCGGTGGAGCCGCGGACCATCAGCTCGACGGGGATGTCGCCGCTCTCGGGCCGCCGGCCGTCCAGGACGGCCAGCAGGGCCGCCATGCCCCGCTCCCCGACCTGCTCGGCGGGCAGCCGCACGGTGGTGAGTTCCGGCTCCACGGCCGTCGCCAGGGCGAGATCGTCGAAGCCGGTGACCGACACGTCCTCGGGCACCCTCAGGCCGAGGCGGCGTACCGCCTTGCAGGCGCCCGCCGCGACGATGTCGTCGTCGCAGACCAGTGCGGTCGGGCGCGGACCCGGGCCGGTCAGGGCCAGTTCGGCGGCCCTGCGGGCACCGCTCACGTTCAGCGGCGCGTGCACCGTGTGCACCACGGCGTCGGGAACCCGCCCCAGCGCCTCCTGGAGAGCGGCCGCGCGCACATCGAACGTCCAGGACCCCACGGCCGACGCGAGATGCGCGAACCGCCGGTGCCCCAGGGCGAGCAGATGGTCCGTCACCAGACGCATTCCGTCGCCGATGCCCAGGTTCACGTACGCGGCGGCGCCGGGGTCCGCGGGGTCGCTGTCGAGCATTACGAGCGGCAGTCCCGCGTCCCGGATCGCGCCGAGGGCGCCCGTGGCCATGGAGGACG
The DNA here is from genome assembly GCF_053610585.1 of Streptomyces sp. NPDC054887. Lineage (NCBI taxonomy): Bacteria > Bacillati > Actinomycetota > Actinomycetes > Kitasatosporales > Streptomycetaceae > Streptomyces > Streptomyces sp. NPDC054887. The sequence goes on from NZ_JBSGYQ010000038.1 coordinate 25,022, forward strand.
CGATGACCCCGTCCAGTGCCGCCTGCGCCGACGCGAACGGGTCCCTGGCCGGCCCGGTGCCCTCGGGCGACGGGTAGAGGACGACGCCGAAGTCGTGCTCGGCGGCCGTGCGGGCGGCGCCCGCGTAGACCCGGGCGAAGAACTCGTTGGTCAGCGCGGGCACGACCAGCAGCGCCGTCCTGGTCCTGCCCAGCCGCAGGTTCCGGGCGGCCAGGTTCGGGCGGTACCCGAGCTCCCGCGCGGCCCCCCGCACCAGTCCGGCGGTGCGCTCCGAGACCCGCCCGCGCCACTTGTCGCCGAGCACCAGCGAGACGGTCGCCTGCGAGACGCCCGCAGCCCTGGCCACGTCCCGGCTGGTCGGCGGTGCGGGGGGCGTCCCGGCGCCGGCGCCGCCGGTGTCGTCCGGGGTGTCGTCCGGGCTGGTCACTCACGCCTCCGCAGCAAAGGGCTCTTCGCCGCGAAGTGGACCCGCGGCCTGGCTCATGGTACGTATGACACAGGACGTTATACGTAAAACTTCGGTTCGCGCCGGAGCGGAGAGGGGCAGACATGGCGGCGGGATACGCGGAACTGCTGAGGACGCGCCACGCCGCGCGCCTCCTGGCGGGCACTCTGGTGGGGCGGCTGCCCAACGCCACCGCCCCCATCGCGATCGTGCTGCTCACCCGCGCCGAGGGCGGCAGCTACTCCCTGGCGGGCGGCCTGGCCGCCGTGTACGGCCTGGCCAACGCCGTGGGGCAGCCGCTGCTCGGCCGCGCCGTGGACCTGTACGGCCAGCCCCGCGTGCAGCTTCCCGCTGCCGTCCTGTCGGCGCTCGGCATGGTCCTGCTCACCCTCAGCGGCACCGACCCGCTGCTGCCGGCGTACGCCGCTGTCGTCCTCGCGGGCGTCTTCACCCCGCCCCTCGAAGGAGGGCTGCGGGCCCTGTGGCCCGACGTGCTCGGCCGCGAGGACCGCGTCCACCGCGCCTACGCCATGGACGCGGTGGCGCAGGAGATCATGTTCACCGCCGGGCCGCTGCTCGTCACGCTGCTCGTGGCCCTCCGGTCGCCGGCGGCGGCGCTGCTCGTGATCAACGCCGTGGGCGTGCTGGGAGCGCTCTCCGTGGTGCTCTCCGAGCCGTCGCGCGCCTGGCGCTCGGCGCCCCGCGAGGCGCACTGGCTGGGCGCACTGCGCTCGCCCGGCCTGCTGGCCCTCCTCGGGTCGTTCTTCTTCGTCGGCCTCGCGCTCGGCTCCATCACCGTCGCCGGCGTCGCGTACGCCGACGACCACGGCCGCGAGGCGGTGTACGGATGGCTCATGGCGGCGCTCGGGCTCGGCGCGCTCGTGGGCGGCACGGCGTACGGCGCCCGGCAGTGGGCCGGCGCCCCCGAACGGCGGCTGCGGTTCATCGTCGCCCTGCTTGCGGCCGGTTACCTGCCGCTGATGCTCACCCCCGGCGTCCCCGCGATGGTCGTGCTCGCCGCCGTCTCCGGCGTCTTCCTCGCCCCCGCGCTCGCCTGCGCGTTCATCGTCGTCGACCGGCACGCCCCGCGCGGCACCGTGACCGAGGCGTTCTCCTGGCTGGTCACCACCTTCGGCGTAGGCGCCGCGGTCGGGACCGGAGCGGCCGGACCGGCCGTCGAGCACGGCGGCACCGCCGCGAGCTTCGCCGTCGCGGCGGCGGGCGGAGTGGCCGCCCTGCTGGTGCTCCTGACCACCCGGCGGGTCCTCACGCTTCCCGTCGCAGCTCCCCTTCCCCAGGGCTCTGTCGCAATACCTTGCGAAAATGATCGAATCGGAGCGGCCGAACCCGGTTTCAGGACAGGCCATCAGGCGTAATGTTCAGTCATGGACCGCCGCATTTTCGGGCTGGAGAACGAGTACGGCGTCACGTGCACGTTCAGGGGACAGCGCCGACTGTCTCCTGACGAAGTGGCGCGCTACCTCTTCCGCCGTGTTGTGTCATGGGGCCGCAGCAGCAATGTCTTCCTGCGGAACGGCGCCCGCCTCTACCTCGACGTGGGATCGCATCCGGAATACGCAACTCCTGAATGCGACAACGTGACCGAGCTCGTCACCCACGACAAGGCCGGCGAGCGCATTCTCGAAGGCCTGCTCGTCGACGCCGAACGCCGCCTGCACGAGGAGGGAATCGCGGGCGACGTCTATCTCTTCAAGAACAACACCGACTCTGCGGGAAACTCCTACGGCTGCCACGAGAACTACCTGGTGGCCCGCCACGGGGAGTTCTCCAGGCTCGCGGACATCCTCATCCCGTTCCTCGTCACCCGGCAGCTCATCTGCGGCGCCGGCAAGGTGCTGCAGACCCCGCGCGGCGCGGTCTTCTGCGTCAGCCAGCGCGCCGAGCACATCTGGGAGGGCGTCAGCTCCGCGACGACGCGCTCCCGGCCGATCATCAACACCCGCGACGAGCCGCACGCCGACGCCGAGCGCTACCGCAGGCTCCACGTCATCGTCGGCGACTCCAACATGTCGGAGACCACGAACCTCCTCAAGGTGGGCGCCACCGACCTCGTCCTGCGCATGATCGAGGCGGGCACCGTGATGCGCGACCTCACCCTGGAGAACCCCATCCGGGCCATCCGCGAGGTCAGCCACGACATCACCGGCCAGCGCAAGGTGCGCCTGGCCAGCGGACGCGAGGCGTCCGCCATAGAGGTGCAGCGCGAGTACTACGAGAAGGCCGTGGACTTCGTGGAGCGCCGCGGCATCCGCACGGGCACGGTCGAGCAGGTCCTCGAACTGTGGGGCCGCGCGCTCGACGCCATCGAGGCCGAGGACCTCGACCGGATCGGCACCGAGATCGACTGGGTCATGAAGTACAAGCTCATCGAGCGCTACCGCGCCAAGCACAACATGACCATGTCGAACCCCCGGGTCGCCCAGATAGACCTCGCGTACCACGACATCCACCGTCGGCGAGGGCTGTACTACCTGCTGGAGAAGAAGGGACAAGCCGCCCGCATCTGCAACGACTTGAAAATCTTCGAGGGCAAGTCGGTACCGCCGCAGACCACCCGCGCGCGGCTGCGCGGCGACTTCATCCGCAGGGCCCAGGAACAGCGGCGGGACTTCACCGTCGACTGGGTGCACCTCAAGCTCAACGACCAGGCGCAGCGGACCGTGCTGTGCAAGGACCCCTTCCGGTCGGTCGACGACCGGGTGGAAAAGCTCATCGCCGGTATGTGATCCAGCCATTCCGGGATCTGCCGGAACGCGACCCGGGCCCCGCACGTTCCTCGTGCGGGGCCCGGGCCACGCCTTAGAGTGGCGGGCGACTACTGTGCCGTCTGAGATCTGAGGAACACGTGCGCCGACTTGCCGGCCTACTTGTCGTCCCCCTGCTGCTGCTTTCGACAGCGGCGTGCGGCAGCGACGACAAGGGCTCCGACTCCACCTCGTCAAAGAACGGACTGCCGGCGATCACCGCGGGAGCCAAGTTCGGCGAGAAGCCGACCCTTGCCAAGGGGGAGGGCGATCCGCCCAAGGAGCTGAAGACCGAGGTCCTCAGCAAGGGCAAGGACGACGCTGCGACCCTCAAGAAGGGTGACGCCATCGAGGTGAACTACCTCGGCCAGCAGTGGGACTCCACGAAGCCCTTCGACAACAGCTTCGACCGCAAGCAGCCGTTCCCGCTGACCCTCGGCGCGGGCATGGTCATCCCCGGCTGGGACAAGGGCCTGGAAGGCCAGAAGGTCGGCAGCCGAGTCGAGCTGGTCATCCCGCCGGAGCTCGGCTACGGCGCCCAGGGCCAGCCCCCCACGATCAAGCCCAACGCCACCCTCGTCTTCATCGTGGACATCCTGAAGGCGAAGTCGATCCCGGCGTCCGCCAAGGGCACCGCGGTCGCGCAGGACAACATCGACCTGCCCAAGGTCGGCACCAACACCGACGGCAAGGCGCCGAAGGTCACCGTGCCGAAGGAGTCCGACCCGCCGAAGAAGCTCGTCTCCAGCTACGTACTGGAGAGCGACGGCCCGGCGGTGAAGGACAGCGACACCGTGTCCGTCGCCTACCAGGGACTGATCTGGAAGGACGGCAAGCTCTTCGACAGCACCTACGCCCAGGGCAAGACCCAGCAGTTCGCGCTGCCGCAGGTCACCCTGAAGGGTCTCAAGAACGGTCTGGTCGGCAAGAAGGCCGGCAGCCGCGTGCTCCTCGTCATCCCGCCGGACCAGGCGTTCGGTGACAAGAAGCAGCAGTCCATCCCCGCCAACTCCACACTGGTGTTCCAAGTGGACATTCTCGCGGTGATGTAGGACTGTCCAGGTTGCCCAGTTCGTAGTACAGAGGAGCATTTTCCGTGAGCATCGAGAAGCCCGAGGTCGACTTCCCGGGTGGCGAGCCGCCGCAGGACCTGAAGATCCGGGACATCTGGGAGGGCGACGGCGAGGTGGCCAAGGCGGGCCACAACGTCAAGGTCCACTACGTGGGCGTGGCCTTCTCCACCGGCGAGGAGTTCGACTCCAGCTGGAACCGCGGCAACCCGCTGCAGTTCCAGCTCGGCGCCGGCCGCGTCATCGCGGGCTGGGACCAGGGCGTGCAGGGCATGAAGGTCGGCGGCCGCCGAGAGCTGATCATCCCCCCGCACCTCGCGTACGGCGACACCGGCGCCGGCGGCGTCATCAAGCCGGGCGAGACGCTGATCTTCGTCTGCGACCTCGTCGCGGTCTGATCCGCACCGCTTCCTGATCAACTGAGAGCGGTACGAGGGCCCATGCCGTCCGGCATGGGCCCTCGGCTTTTGCCGCGACACCCCGGGGCGGTACGGTCGAGGGTCGTAGAGCAAGAGAGAGGGTGCCGATGGCGATCGCCAAGGCCGAACGGTTGATGAACCTGGCGTTGTGCCTGCTCGGGACCCGGCGCCCGCTCAGCAAGCGGGAACTGCGGGGCTCCATCGAGGCGTACCTGGAGGCCGGCACCGACGAGTCCTTCAACCGGATGTTCGAGCGCGACAAGGACGATCTGCGCGAACTCGGCCTGGTCATCGACACCGTCGAGAACCTCGACGGCGAGGCCGGCTACCTGGCCCGCCGCGACAGCAACCGCCTCCCCGCGATCACCCTCGACGCCGAGGAGGCCGCCGCCCTCGGCCTCGCCGCCAAGGTCTGGCAGCAGGCCCGGCTCGCCGGCGCCGCCAGCGGCGCCCTCCAGAAGCTGCGCGCGGCGGGCATGCCGGAGGCGGAGGACCCGTTCGAGGGCCATCAGAGCGCACTGGAACCCCGCATCCCGGTCCACGAGGCGGCCTTCGAACCGCTGATGCTCGCCTGCCGCGACCGGCGCCCCGTCGTCTTCGACTACCGCAAGGCCAACGCCGCCCGGTCGGAGACCCGGCACGTCGAGCCGTGGACGCTGGAGTGCTGGCGCGGCCACTGGTACCTGGCCGGCTGGGACCGCGAGCGCGGCGCCGAGCGCGTCTTCCGGCTCTCCCGGATCACCGGGAAGGTCCGCTCCCGCGCCGGAGCGTTCACGGCCGAGGTCCCGGACGTGGTGACCGTGCGCGAGACCGTCGAGAGCTGGGCCGGCGAGACCGCGACCCGCAGCGCCCTGATCAAACTGCGCCAGGGCTCCGGCTACCCCCTGCGGGCCAGGGCCACCGCCGTACGGGACCTGGGCGACGGCTGGGACGAGCTGGCCGTTCCGTACGGTCACGGGCTCGACGCCTGGCTCGCGGAGCTCGGCCCCGAAGTCGTCGTACTGGAGCCCGCGGACCTGCGGGCGGACGTCGTGGACCGGCTGCGCGCCGTGGCCAAGGACTGAGAAGGACTGAGAGGAACGCCTTCATGGCCACGAACGCGATCGACCAGACCCGGCGGATGCTCTCCCTCGTGACGTACCTGCGCGAGCGCCCCGGCGCGCACGTCAGCGACGTCGCCCGGGCCTTCGGGATCACCGAGGACGAGCTGATCTCCGACCTCGACGTGCTGCCCATGTGCGGCACCAGCTTCCGGGGCGGCGACCTCCTCGACATCGACACCGACGGCGACCGGATCTGGTGGCGCAACCCGGACGCCTCCGGCTCCAGCACGGCCGAGCCGCTGCGGCTCGCCGCCGACGAGGCGACCGCGCTGCTCGTCGCCGCCCGCGCCGTGTCCACGCTGCCCGGCCTGCGCGAGGGCGACCGGCAGGCGCTGCTGCGCGCCACGGCGAAGCTGGAGGCCGCGGCGGGGGAGGCGGCCGGCGCCAGCTCCCGCCTCTCGGTGACCTTCGAGTCCGAGGGCGGGGTCTTCGCGGACGTCGACCGGGCGATCGCGGAGCGGCGCAGGCTGTGGCTGCGCTACTACTCGCCGGCGCGCGACGAACTCACCGAGCGCGAGGTGGACCCGATCCGGCTCTTCGCCGTCGGCCACACCTACATGGAGGCGTGGTGCCGGCTCTCCGAGGCGCGGCGCACGTTCCGGCTCGACCGGGTGGCCGAGATCAGGCTGCTCGACGAGCCGTCGGTGCCGCCGGAGATCGAACTGCGGGACCTCTCGGAGGGGCTCGTGCACCCCTCGGCGGACGATCCCGAGGTCGTGGTGGAGGTCGGGCCCGGCGGACGCTGGGTCGCCGAGTACTACCCGCACGACAGCGCGGAGGAACTGCCCGACGGCGGCCTGCGGATCACCCTGCGCACCCCGGAGCCGGCCTCGCTGCGGCGGCTCGCGCTGCGGCTCGGCAGGGACGGGCACATCGTGTCGCCGCCGGAGCTGGCGGTCAGCGCGCGGGAAGCGGCCCGCGAGGCACTCGCCGCGTACGAGAGCGCCGGCCAGGTCTGAGGAGATGGTGGACATGTCGCTGCTGCCAGGAATCCCCACGCAGGTGGGCCCGGTCCTCTTCAGGGCGGGCTGCCCCGACTGCGGCGCCCGCTTCGAACTCTCCGCGGGCTCGCTGCGCCTCGCCATCGGCGCCAGCCGCCGTACGACCTTCTACTCCTTCACCTGCCCGGAGTGCGAGGCGGCGGTGCGCAAACCCGCGGGGGAACGGATCGTCGAGCTGCTCACGGGCGGCGGCGTGCGGACGCTGCGGCTCCACTCGACCGTCTGAGCGTCTAGGCTCTGCGCATGCTCTGGCCGATGCTCGCAATCGCTCTTGGTTTCTGTGGTCTTGCCGTACTGGGCGTGCTGGCGATCCGCGTGTTCGTCGAGGTCCAGCGCCTCGGGCGGCAGGTCGCCAGCACCTCGCAGGAGATCAACAGAGCCGCGGAGAGCCTGGAGCGCGCGGCGGAGGACCTGGCGCGCACCGGCGAAGCGTGGCGGTAGTACGGAGCGGCTGCGGTCGCCGAGGGGCGGGGGCGTAGGCTGGTCGGGCGGCTCCTGAGCGAGGCGCGGGCCGCAATCCGTAGTACGCACGGGCATTGCCCCGCGTTTACTCCTACGGGTTACGATCGCTTGCAGCGTGAAGGGCGGACACAGGTCCGACCGAAGGGACAGCCCCGTAGCACCAACCCAGCCGCCTCGGTGAGAAGGAAGTCGCACATGATCGGCAATCTGAAGCCCCTCGAGATCATTCTGATCCTTGTTGTCATTCTGTTGCTCTTCGGTGCCAAGAAGCTTCCGGACATGGCGCGTTCCCTTGGCAAGTCCGCTCGAATCCTCAAGAGCGAAGCCAAGGCGATGAAGAAGGACGACGAGCCGTCGACCCCGGCCGACGTCACGCCCACGGCTCCCGAGCAGCAGGCCCCGGCACCGCGCACGATCAAGGCCGCTCCCGGCGACGTCACCAGCGCGCGCCCGGTGAACGACCCGAGCCACACCACGCAGAGCTGACGCGGTTCAGCCGAAGCATCAACTGACAGCTGCCGCACGAGACGAGGGGCGTGGGTTGCTCAAGTCTGCCCGCAAGCAGGTGAAGGACGACGAGGGGCGCATGCCCCTCGCCGATCATCTGCGTGAGCTGCGTAACCGACTGCTGAAGTCTGTACTGGCCATCGTCGTCATGGTGGTCGTCGCAGCGTTCTATCAGCGGGAGATCTTCAGGTTCCTGATGCAGCCGATCCTGTCCTCGGTCGGTTGCGTCGACGGAGCCCTCACCATGCGCAACGGCAAGCCGTGCGCGTCCATGACGACCAACGGTCTGCTGTCCCCGTTCACCATCGCGCTCAAGGTCTCGCTGATGGCGGGCGTCCTGGTGGCCACTCCGGTCTGGCTCTACCAGCTCTGGGCGTTCGTCGCGCCCGGTCTGCACCGCACGGAGAAGCGCTACTCGCTGGCCTTCGTGGCGGCGGGGGTCCCGCTCTTCGCGGGCGGCGCCTACCTCGCGTACGCGATCCTTCCGCAGACCGCCGAGATCATGCTCAGCTTCACGCCCGACGACGCGCAGAACCTGCTGCCGCTCGACGACTACCTCGACCTGATCACCCGCATGGTGATCGTTTTCGGTCTGGCCTTCGAGCTGCCGCTGCTGCTCATCCTGCTCAACATCACCGGTGTCCTCACGGGCACGCGCATGCTGCACTGGTGGCGCGGGATGCTCGTCGGCCTCACCGCCTTCGCGGCCGTCGCGACTCCGGGCGGCGAGCCGATCTCCATGCTCCTGCTGGCCGGCCCGCTGGCCGTCCTGTACTTCATCGCCGTCGGCTTCTCGCTGCTCAACGACAAGCGGCGGGCCCGCAACAACCCGGACGCCGCACTCGACGACGACGAGGCGTCCCGGCTCGACCTCACCCCGGAGGCGGTCGGGGAGATCGAGCCCGTGCCCGCCGCGCGCGCCCTGCCCGAGCAGGCGAGCGGCGCCGAGAGCGCCGGGCCGAAGCAGCTCAACGGTTACGACGACGTCACCTGACCTTGTAGGGTCCGCCGGGTGACCAGTGAGATCACCCTCTTCGTCAATCCCACCGCCGGACGCGGCCGGGGCGCGCACGCCGCGCAGCCGGCCGCTTCCGCGTTGCGGAACGCGGGTTTCTCCGTACGCACGGTCCTCGGCCAGGACGCGGACGACGCCCTGCGGCGGGCGCGCGACGCCGTGGCGGAGGGGACCGGGGCGCTCATAGCCGTCGGCGGGGACGGGATGGTCTCGCTGGCGCTCCGGGCCGTCGCCGGGACACGGACGCCGCTGGGCGTGGTGGCCGTCGGCACCGGCAACGACTTCGCCCGTACGCTCGGCCTGCCCGTACGGGACCCGGCGGGCGCCGGGGCCCTGGCCGCCGGTGCGCTCAAGGGCGGGCGGATCGTCGACGTGGACCTGGGGCGGGTGGGGGAGAAGTGGTTCGGGACCGTCCTCGCCTCCGGCTTCGACTCGCGGGTCAACGACCGGGGGAACCGGATGCGGTGGCCCGGCGGGCGGCTGAAGTACGACCTCGCGATGATCGCTGAACTGGCCTCCTTCAAGCCCGTCCCGTACCGGATCACGCTCGACGACGGGGACGTCCGCGAGGTCGAGGCGACGCTGGTGGCGGTCGGGAACGGCACGTCGTACGGCGGCGGGATGCGGATCTGCGCCGACGCCAGGACCGACGACGGGCTCTTCGACCTCACGGTGGTGGGGGACTGCTCCCGTACGACGCTGATCAAGGTCTTTCCCCAGGTCTACCGGGGCACGCACCTCAACCACCCCAAGGTCTCCGTGCACCGCGCGGCCAAGGTCGAGCTGGTCGCGGACGGCGTCACCGGGTACGCCGACGGGGAGCCGCTGGGCCCGCTGCCGCTGACGGCCGAGTGCGTGCCAGGAGCGGTCCGGGTCCTCGGCGGGCGGGTTTCCCCGCGCTGAAAGAAAGATCGGGCTGACTGTCATACGTGGCGGGTAGGCTCGAAGACAAGATGACAGAGGACCTTTCTCCCGCTGAGCGTTACGCCGCTGCCCGGATCCGCGCCGCCGAGCAGGCCACCGCACTCGCCCCCTTCCGCGAGCTGTACGACTTCGATCTGGACCCGTACCAGGTCGACGCATGCAAAGCCCTGGAGGCCGGGAAGGGCGTGCTCGTCGCCGCCCCGACCGGTTCGGGCAAGACCATCGTGGGCGAGTTCGCGGTGCACCTGGCGCTGGCCGAGGGCCGCAAGTGCTTCTACACCACGCCCATCAAGGCGCTGTCGAACCAGAAGTTCCAGGACCTCGTGCGGCGCTACGGCGCCGACAAGGTCGGGCTGCTGACCGGCGACAACAGCGTCAACGCCGACGCCCCGGTGATCGTCATGACCACCGAGGTCCTGCGGAACATGCTGTACGCCGGTTCGCAGGCGCTGCGCGGGCTCGCGTACGTGGTCATGGACGAGGTGCACTACCTCTCCGACCGGTTCCGCGGCGCCGTCTGGGAAGAGGTGATCATCCACCTCCCCGACTCGGTGACGCTGGTGTCACTGTCCGCCACCGTGTCCAACGCGGAGGAGTTCGGCGACTGGCTGGACACCGTCCGTGGGGACACCGAGGTGATCGTCTCCGAGCACCGGCCCGTGCCGCTGTGGCAGCACGTGCTCGCCGGCCGCAAGATGTACGACCTCTTCGAGGAGTCCGACGACGGCAGGGGCGGCCGGCGCGAGGTCAACCCCGACCTGGTGCGCATGGCCCGCATGGAGAACAGCAGCCCCTTCGCCCGCGGGCGCGGCCGGGGGAACTCGCGGGAGGCGGACCGGGAGCGGGAGCGCAGGCAGCGCAGCCGCATCTGGACGCCCGCCAGGCCCGAGGTCATCGAGCGGCTCGACAGCGCGGGCCTGCTGCCCGCGATCACGTTCATCTTCAGCCGGGCCGGCTGCGAGGCCGCCGTACAGCAGTGCCTGTACGCGGGCCTGCGGCTCAACGACCAGGACGAGCGCATGCTGGTGCGCGAGATCGTCGAGGAGCGGACGGCCTCCATCCCCGGCGAGGACCTGCACGTCCTCGGGTACTACGAATGGCTCGAAGGTCTGGAGCGGGGCATCGCCGCGCACCACGCCGGAATGCTCCCGACCTTCAAGGAGGTCGTCGAGGAGCTGTTCGTACGAGGGCTCGTCAAGGCGGTCTTCGCCACGGAGACCCTGGCGCTCGGCATCAACATGCCGGCCCGCTCGGTGGTGCTGGAGAAGCTCGTCAAGTGGAACGGCGAGCAGCACGCCGACATCACCCCCGGCGAGTACACCCAGCTGACCGGCCGGGCCGGGCGGCGGGGCATCGACGTCGAGGGCCACGCGGTGGTGCTCTGGCAGCGCGGAATGGATCCGGGGGCGCTCGCCGGCCTCGCCGGGACGCGTACGTACCCGCTGCGCTCCAGCTTCAGGCCGTCGTACAACATGGCGGTCAACCTGGTCGAGCAGTTCGGGCGGCACCGCTCGCGCGAGCTGCTGGAGACGTCGTTCGCGCAGTTCCAGGCCGACAAGTCGGTCGTCGGGATCTCGAAGCAGGTCCAGCGGAACGAGGAGGGCATCCAGGGGTACCGCGAGGGCATGACCTGCCACCTCGGAGACTTCGAGGAGTACGCGCGGCTGCGCCGCGAGCTCAAGGAGCGCGAGACCGAGCTGGCCAAGCAGGGCGCCACGCAGCGAAGGGCGGCGGCGGCTGCGTCGCTGGAGAAGCTCAAGCCCGGCGACGTCATCCACGTGCCCACCGGCAAGTTCGCGGGACTGGCGCTGGTGCTCGATCCGGGGCTGCCCGCGGGGCGCGCCAACGGGCACCGCGGGTTCGACCAGCACGACGGGCCCCGGCCGCTGGTGCTGACCGCCGAGCGGCAGGTCAAACGGCTCGCCTCGATCGACTTCCCGGTGCCGGTGGAGGCGCTGGAGCGGATGCGCATTCCGAAGTCGTTCAACGCGCGCAGCCCGCAGTCGCGGCGTGACCTGGCCTCCGCGCTGCGGACCAAGGCCGGGCACATCGCGCCCGAGCGGCACCGCAAGCAGCGCGCCGCCGCGGCCGACGACCGCGAGATCTCGCGGCTGCGCGCCGAGCTGCGCGCGCACCCGTGCCACGGCTGCGACGAGCGTGAGGACCACGCCCGCTGGGCCGAGCGCTACCACCGCCTCCAGCGGGACACCAAGCAGTTGGAGCGGCGCATCGAGGGGCGGACGAACACCATCGCCCGGACCTTCGACCGCATCTACGCCCTGCTGACCGAGCTCGACTACCTGCGAGGCGACAAGGCCACCGAACACGGCAAGCGGCTCGCCCGGCTCTACGGCGAGCTGGACCTGCTGGCGTCCGAGTGCCTGCGCGAGGGCGTGTGGGAAGGGCTGAAGCCTGCCGAACTGGCGGCCTGCGTCTCGGCGCTGGTCTTCGAGGCGCGGCAGGCGGACGACGCCGTCGCACCGAAGGTCCCGACCGGGCCCGCGAAGGTGGCGCTGGCCGAGATGGTCCGCATCTGGGGCAGGCTGGACGCCCTGGAGGAGGACTTCAAGATCAACCAGGCCGAGGGCGTCGGTCAGCGCGAGCCCGATCTCGGGTTCGCCTGGGCGGTGTACATGTGGGCCTCCGGCAAGGGGCTCGACGAGGTGCTGCGCGAGGCGGAGATGCCGGCGGGGGACTTCGTCCGGTGGTGCAAGCAGGTCATCGACGTACTCGGACAGATCGCGGCGGCGGCGCCGTCGTCCGCCGAGGGCAGCACGGTCACGAAGAACGCGCGCAAGGCGGTCGACGCCGTGCTCCGGGGCGTGGTCGCCTACTCGTCGGTGGGCTGACGGGCCGGTAGTTCGTCCGGCTGCGGTTCGTCGGCGGTGGTTTGTCTCCTTCGGTGCGCCGCCCTGTTCCGTGCCTCATAAATGAGGCCGGAGGGGGCGGCGCATTGGTGTGCGCGGGGTCAACGGGGCGTGTGGGGCGGCTGGTTGCGAGTTGTCCACAGGGCTGGTGCGGTGTCGGACCCCTGCGCTTCCATGGAGTCATGCGCGGCGCACGACACGGTGTGCGCCACCCGAGCAGGGGAGACCCGTCATGACCACGGAAACCGGTGCCGCCTCCGGCGTACAGCCCAAGGGGCCGGGTGCGGCGGCGATGACCGTGGAGGGTCCGCGTGGGGTGCCGGTCCTGGGGAACCTGCCGCTGTTCGGGAAGGACCCGCTCGCGTTCTTCGAACGGCTGCGGGCCCGGGGCGACCTGGTGCGCTGGCGGTTCGGCCCGGTGCCGTCGCTGTTCCTCGCCGATCCCGAGCACATCGGTGAGCTGATGAGGGAGACGGAGCGGACCTTCGACCAGCCGGAGCTCGGCGTCGCGTTCCGCACTGTGATGGGCAACGGGGTGGTGGTGGCGCGGGGGCCGGAGTGGCGGCGGAAGAGGTCACTGGTGCAGCCGTCCGTACGGCCCAAGCAGGTGCGCTCGTACGCCGCCACGATGGCGGGCTGCGCCGTGGAGCTCGCCGACAGGTGGTCCGACGGCGAACGCATCGACATCAAGCGGGAGATGGCCGTCCTCACCCAGCGGATCGCCGTCCGCACCATCTTCGGCGCGGACACCGGCGCGGACGCCGACGCGATCGGGCGGGCGATGGACGTGGCGCAGCGGGAGATCGGCGCGGAGTTCAGCGGCATCGGGGCGCTGCTGCCGGACTGGGTGCCGACCCGCGGGCGGGCCAGGATCAAGCGGGCGGCGGAAGTCATCGACGCGGAAGTGGCCCGCGTGGTGGCCCGGCACCGGCGGGGCGACGGGGACCGTCCCGACCTGCTGAGCCGGCTGCTCACCGCGCAGGACGAGACGGGGGCGCGGCTCTCGGACGAGGAGATACGCGACGAGACCGTCACCCTCTACATCGGCGGCCACGAGACCACCAGCAGCACGCTGGTGTGGGCGTGGTACCTGCTCGCACGTGAGCCGAGGGTGCGGCAGGCCCTCGCCGACGAGCTGGACCGGGTGCTCGGCGGCCGCGAGCCGGGCTTCGAGGACTACGCGCGACTGACGTACACACAAGCGGTGGTGAAGGAGACGCTGCGGCTCTACCCCACGATCTGGCTGCTCACCGGGGTGGCCAGGGAAGGGGCGCGGATCGGGGGACTGCCGTTGGTGCCGGGGACGCGGGTGTGGAGCAGTCAGTGGGCCACGCATCGCGACCCCCGGTGGTTCCCCGAGCCTCTAAAGTTCCGGCCCGAGCGGTGGGATCCGGACACCGGCGACGACATACCGGAGTACGCCTGGTTCCCGTTCGGGGGCGGGCCGCGGGTGTGCCTCGGGGCGCGGTTCGCCATGGTCGAGGCGGTGCTGGTGCTGGCGGTGCTGGCGCGGCGTTTCGAGCTGGACGTCGACCCCGGGGAGATACGGCCGGTGCCGTCGCTCACTCTCCAGCCGGACCGGGAGGTGCTGGCCACGGTGCGCGCCCGGTAGGGGCACGGTCGGCGTGGGGCGCGCCGGGGCGCGCCGGGGCCCGCCACCGGCGTGTGTGCGACGATCGGCGGCATGAGCACCACAGGAGGGCGGGTCGGACGGCCGCGCGCCCGGCAGCGGCCGGACAACGGGCTGACGCCGCGAGAAGAACTCCTCGAAGCGGCGGCGGAGTTGTTCACCACCCATGGCTACGCGGCCACGACCACCCGCGCCGTCGCCGAGCGCGCGGGGATGCGTCAGGCGACGATGTACCACTACGTCACCGGCAAGGAGGAGCTGCTGGCCGGCCTGCTGGAGTCCACCGTCGCCCCGTCGTTGGCGCTGGCCCGCCGGTTGCTCTCCGACGGGACGGCCTCGGCCGAGTACCGGCTCTGGCAGCTGTGCCGCTCCGACGTCGAGCTGCTGTGCGGCGGTCCGCACAACCTAGGCGCGCTGTATTTGCTGCCCGAGGTGCGGACGGAGGCGTTCGCGGAATTCCGGCGGGTGCGGGCCGATCTGAAGAACGCCTACGGGCAGCTGCTGGCCGCGACCGGGGTCTGCGGCGAGCTCGGCCCGGACGAACTGGCCCTGCGTACGGACCTGGTCTTCGGGCTCATCGAAGGCGTCATCCTGATTCACCGCTCGGACCCCGAGCGGCCGGCCGAGTCGTTCGCCGCCGCGACGGCGGACGCGGCGCTGCGCATCGCGGGCGTCGCCGACCGCCCGGCCGGCTGAGAGGTGGCAGCAGGCACCGGCCCGGGGCGGCTGGGCCGCCCGGGCCGGTCACGGCGTCGGGCCCCTGGTTACTTGGGCATCAGGACGGTGTCGACGATGTAGACGGTCGCGTTGGACGTCTGGACGTTGCCGCAGACGACGTTCGACGTGTCGTTCACCTTGTACGACTCGCCGGAGCCCGAGGTCGTCAGCATGCCCTTCTGGAGCGTCTCGAACGAGCCGTTCTCCAGCTGCTTCGGCGTGAGCTTCTGGCCCACCACGTGGTAGGTCAGGATCTTGGTGAGCGTCTCCTTGTCGTTGAGCACCTTGTCGAGGTCCGCCTTCGGGATCTTCGCGAAGGCGTCGTTCGTGGGTGCGAACACCGTGATGTTCTCGGCGCTGTTGAGCGTGTCGACCAGGCCGGCCTTCTTCACCGCGGTGACGAGGGTGGAGAGCGCGGGGTTGTTCGACGCGGCGGTCGCCACCGGGTCCTTCGCCATGCCGTCGAAGCTGCCGGCCCCGTCCTTCGGAACCGAGGCGCACCCGGGGCCGAACGGCTTGTCCGTCGTCGCCGCCCGGTCGCCCGTCGTGGACTCGGACTCGGAGGACCCGGCGGACTCCTGACCCGCGGTCGGCGAGCCGGCGGCGCCGCTGTCGCCACCGTCGTCACCGGAACAGGCGGTCAGCGACAGGGGAAGCAGAGCGGCCCCCGCGACGACGACGGCAACGCGCTGGAAGCGGGTGGTCTTCATGGTGTTCTCCTTGGCAGGGATACGTACGAAAGGGGCCGAGAGAGGTCCGCGGGGCGTCGGGCCAGGCGCTGAGCCGCCGTGTCCCGTACCGCCGTTGCTTCCCGGTCTCCGCTCACATCCCCTATTCGGTGCCGTCCCTGCCGTGGATTGGTCGTTCCCCCGATCCGGTCAACCTCCGTACAGGCGATCGAGCAAGAGGGCGGGGGAGCAGGCGGGTGCGGGCACCGTGGTCCGTGCCCGGCTCACAGCAGGCCCCGCGCCCGTTCGAACCGGGCGCGTCCCTCGGCGAGGTCCACCAAGGGGTCCGGGTAGTCGATCGCGGCCCGGTGCGTTCCCGTGACCGTCCAGGGCTGGTGCACGGCCGAGCCCTCGATGCCCGCGAGTTCGGGCACCCAGCGCCGCACGTAGTCGCCCTTCGGATCGAAGCGCCTGGCCTGGGCGAGGGGGTTGAGCAGCCGGTTGGGGCGCGTGTCGGTACCGGTTCCCGCCACCCACTGCCAGTTGAGCTGGTTGTTGGCGATGTCCCCGTCCACCAGCAGGCTCAGGAAGTGCCGCGCGCCCACCCGCCAGTCGACGTACAGCGTCTTGCTCAGGAAGCTCGCCGTCAGGAGCCTGCCCCGGTTGTGCATCCATCCCTCGTGCCGCAGCTGGCGCATGGCCGCGTCGACCAGCGGATAGCCCGTGCGGCCCTCCCGCCAGGCGGCGATCTCCTGCTCGTCCGCGCGCCACCGGTCGCCGCGTGCGCGGTAGTCGGTCCAGGAGGCGGCGGGCCGGGCCGCGAGGACCTGGCAGTGGAAGTCCCGCCAGGCCAGCTGACGTACGAAGGCTTCCGCGCCTGGTCCCCCCTTCTCCCGCGCGCGGTGGACCGTTTCGGCGGCCGAGAGGCAGCCGAAGTGCAGGTGCGGCGAGAGCCGCGAAGTGGCGTCGCCGGCGAGGTCGTCCTGCCGTTCGCCGTACGCCTCGACGCCGTCCGCCAGCCAGGCGCGAAGCCGCTTCCGGGCCTCGGGCTCACCGCCCCTCGCGAGACCGGGCGAGGTTCCTCCGACGGCGGCGCGGGACGGCAGGGGCTCGCTCTCGACCGTATCGGGGACCCGCACGGACCGGGGCGCGGGCGCCGTGTCGCGCACACCGACCGCCTCCCACTTGCGCAGGAACGGCGTGAACACCGCGAAGTGGTTCTTGCCCTGCGGCGTGACGCGCCCGGGGGCCACCGCCGTCACGACAGCGTCGTGGACGTGCAGCGCGCACCGCACCTGTTCCAGGGCGGTGCGCAGCCGTTCCTCCCGGTGGGCGGCGTACCCGCTGACACCGCCCGCGACATGCACCTCGCCGGCCCCCGTCCGGGCCACGACCCGGCAGACCTCCTCCACCACGTCTCCGGTGCGGACCACCAGCCGCCCGCCCCGCTCCCGCAGTCCGGCGTCCAGGGCGGCCAGGCAGTCGGCCAGGAAGGCACGCCGGTTGGGCGCGCCGAAACCGGCTTCCGTCACGCCCCTGTCCTGGACGAACAGGGGCACCACCTCGTCGGCGCGGCGCAGCGCCGCGCCGAGCACCGGCTGGTCGTGGAGCCGCAGATCGGAGGTGAACAGCACCACGGCGACACTCATACGCGGTTCCATCTGTCCTCTTGCTGTCGTGTGTGCGTCTTGGCTGTCTTGTCTGTTTCGCTCGATCGGGCTCGTGCGCGGCGCGTGCCGGGCCGGCGCCTGTCGGTCAGGCGCCCGTCGGTCAGGCGTCCGCGAAGTTCATCAACGCCAGGGGAGTGGTCGTGGGGCGCGGTGAGCCGCCCGCCGGTTCCACCGTGATGCCCATGCCCTCGGCCGAGTCGACCGGGCCCTCCATCAGCACCGCGGCCGCCGGCCCGGCGAGCGCCGACCGGTCCATCAGCCCGGCGGAGCGCATCGTGCCGCCGTCGTCGAACCACAGCTGGTACACCTTGCCGCTGGGCGGTTCCGGCATCCCGGAGGCCAGGAAGACCGCCCGGTTCCGGTCGCGCGAGACGACGACCGTGCCGGTCGCCCCGTCCGTCAGCTTCCCCGTGGTGAGCTTGGCGTCCGGAGCGGCGAGCACCGAGGCCAGTGCCTCGGAGCGCTGCTCGGACCGCTGCGCCTGCTGGCGGGCGTCGCGCGCCTCCTGGTTCTGCCAGACCGCGACCCCGCCGAAGGCGGTGGCCGCCGCGAGGCAGGCGGCGAGGACAAGGCGCGGCAGGACCCGTCGCCGGCCGCGGGCGGTGGCGACGGGGGCGGGCTGCTGCACCTTGGGCGGGTCCTGGCGCTCCGTGGTGATCCGCCGCATCACCTGCTCCTTGAGCGCGGCGGACGGCGTCATCGTCACCGCGAGGCCCAGCCGGGCGGCGGTGGCGGTGAGTTCGCGGACCTCCTGGGCGCAGGGCGCGCAGTCCTCCAGGTGCCGTTCGAACTCCGCGCGCTCCCCGGCGCTCAGCGCGTGCAGTGCGTAAGCACCGGTCAGCGTGTGCAGTTCGGCCGTGTTCATGCGCCCACCCCCAGGCAGTCGCGCAGCCGGATGAGTCCGTCGCGCAGGCGTGTCTTGACCGTGCCGAGCGGTACGGCGAGCAGTTCGGCCACCTCGCGGTAGGCCAGTCCGCGGTAGTAGGCGAGCGTCACCGACTGCCGCTGGAGTTCGGTGAGGGTGCGCAGGCAGCGCCGTACCTGCTCGCGTTCGAGACGGCTCTCCACCTCCTCGGTCACCTCGTCGAAGGCGGGCGTCTGCTCCAGCAGCGCCGCCTTGCGCTCACGGTCCGACGACGCCTGCGCCGAGCGCACGCGGTCGACCGCCCGGCGGTGAGCCAGCGTAAGCACCCAGGTCATGGCCGATCCGCGGGACGGCTGGAAGCGCGCGGCGCCCCGCCAGACCTCGATCAGCACCTCCTGGGCGACCTCCTCGGACTGGGCCGGGTCGCGCAGCACCGCGCGCACCAGACCCAGGACGGGTCCGCAGACCGCGTCGTAGACCTGGCTGAAGGCGTCACGGTCCCCGCGGGCCACCCGCCCGAGCAGTTCCTGGAGATCGGGCGGCATCGAGGCGATGCCCCCGATGTGTACGACTTCGTTCACGCGGCTTTCCTCCACGGTGCGGACCGGCGAGGCCCGAACCGGGCTTCACCCCGCATTCGGAGCCGCGGGCCGCCCGGATTGGTCCTCATCGAAGATCGTTCCACCGGGGCGGGTCGTCCGTCGTCCGCCGCGCGGGACCGGGGCGTGCGTACGAGAACGCCACGGCCCCCGCCGACGTGGGCGGGGGCCGTGAGGAGGGGGTGAGGGAGCCGGTGGTCAGGCCGCGGACTCCTGCTCCCGCTCGACCTGCTCGTTCCACTCGCGCTTGACCGCGCGCCACGCGTCGTCGTCCTGACCGAGACGCCAGTACCCGGAGACGGAGAGCCGCTCGCGCGGGATGCCGCGCTCCATGCGCAGGTGGCGGCGGAGGTCCTTCACGAAGCCGGCCTCGCCGTGGACGAAGGCGTGCACGTCACCGGCCGGGAAGTCGAGACCGCGCACCGCCGCGATCAGCGCCCGGCCCACCGGGTCGCCGCCGCGGTGCAGCCAGGTCACCTCGACCCCGTCGGGCGTGGCGATCTTCTGCTGCTCCTCGGGACCCGCCACCTCGACGAAGGCGTGCCCCACGGCCCCCGCCGGCATCCGTTCCAGCGAGGCGGCGATTGCGGGCAGCGCGCTCTCGTCGCCCACGAGCAGATGCCAGTCTGCGGCCGGGTCCGGCGCGTAGCCGCCGCCGGGGCCGAGGAAGCGCACCCGCTCACCGGGCCGTACGGCCGCCGCCCACGGGCCGGCGAGGCCCTCGTCGCCGTGCACCACGAAGTCGACCGTCAGCTCCCGGTGCACGGCGTCCCAGGCCCGTACCGTGTACGTCCGGGTCACCGGCCACTGCTCGGCCGGGAGTTCCTCGCGGATCCGGGCCATGTCGAAGGGCTCCGGGTACGTCACGCCGGCCGGTGGGAACAGCACCTTGATGTAGTGGTCGGTGAACTCGTCGGCCGCGAAACCGGCCAGCCCTTCACCGCCGAGGACGACGCGCACCATGTGCGGCGTGAGCCGCTCGGTGCGCACGACCTCGGCCTCGCGGGCCTGCGGTGTCCTGCGGGCCGGTCGTTCTGCCACGGCGCTCTCCCTGCTGTCGCTCGATGCGTGCTTAGGCTTACCTAAGTTAGCAGCCCTCGCGGCGCAGTGTCGTCAACAGCCGCTCCAGCGGCCCGCCGAGCCCCCACCGCACCGCGAGCGCGTCGAGCGCGGCGGGATCGCGCGGCTCGGTGGGCAGCGCCGGGTCGAAGTCGGGCAGCGGTACGTCGGAGGCGACGCGGACCACCGTGGGCGCGACGGCGACGTAGTCCCGTGCCTCGTCGAGCCGCTTGCGCTGCGAGGGCGTCAGCCCGGATACGGGGTCGGCGACGGCCGCCATGATCCCGGCCAGGTCGCCGTACGCGGCGATGAGCTTCGCGGCCGTCTTCTCGCCGATGCCGGGAACGCCCGGAAGCCCGTCGCTCGGGTCGCCGCGCAGGAGCGCCAGATCGACGTACCCGGGACCGTTCACGGCGTACTTCTCGCGGAGCCACGCCTCGTCGGTGACCTGGAGCGTGCCGACCCCCTTCAGCGGGTACAGCACCCGGATCCCGCGGGCGTCGTCGACGAGCTGGTAGAGGTCGCGGTCGCCGGTGACGATGTCGACGGGGCCGGTGGCCCGCCCCGCGAGCGTCCCGATCACGTCGTCCGCCTCGTAGGGCTCGACGCCCACCCGGGCGATCCCCAGCGCGTCGAGCACGTCCTCGATGACGGGCACCTGCGGCGAGAGCGTGTCCGGGATCTCCTCCTCGTCGGGGCCGGTGACCGTCTCCTCCGCGACCCGGTGCGCCTTGTACGACGGGATCAGCTCCACCCGCCAGTGCGGCCGCCAGTCGGCGTCCATGCAGGCGACGAGGTCGTCGGGGTGGTGGTCCTGAACGAGCCGGGTGATGAAGTCGATCAGGCCGCGTACGGCGTTGACGGGCGTGCCGTCCGGGGCGCGCACGGAGTCCGGGACCCCGAAGTACGCGCGGAAGTAGAGGGAGGCGGTGTCGAGGAGCATCAGGCGTCGCGTCACCCCCCGATCATGCCGCACGCCCGGCGCCGCACGCCGCCGTGACGGCCGCCGGGCGCAGTGGACCACTCCGATGTTTGTCCACTACATCTAACGGCAGGCGCGGCCCCGGAGCGGACCCACCAGGTCATCACCGGCGGCAAGGGGCGTCCCGGGGTGCCGGCACGCAGAGGGCCCCGGGAGAGCGCCGGGGGAGCATCACAGCAGGCCGCGGAGGGGCGGGCCTCGTCTTGTGGCGGGGCCCGCGCCTCGGTGCTGTCCTGGACAGGGGGGTCATCCCTGACGTATGTACGAAACCGACGAGCGAAGCTGCGTAGGCTGCACTCAGCGTTGACGACCACGAGACAGGGAGGGAGCCGGAGCGATGGACGACAAGGAAACTCTTCGGGTCGGCACGGCCGTCCGGAGGCGCCGCAAGTCCCTGGCCCTCACCCTGGCCACCGTCGCGGCGCGCAGCGGGCTCTCGGTGCCGTTCCTCAGCCAGATCGAGAACGAACGGGCGAGACCGAGCACCCGCTCCCTGGAGCGGGTGGCCAAGGCGCTGGAGACCTCCGCGGCCGAGCTGATCGCCGCCGCGGACTCGGGCCGTACGGTCGACGTCGTACGGGCCGGGCGCTACGACGGCGCGCCGGGCGGCGAGGCCGTGCGCTGCGTGGTGCGCGGCCGGCACCAGCTGCGGGCCACCGAGTACACCGGGGAGCAGGACACCGGACGCGAGTTCCAGCACCACGGCGACGAGCTGATGTACATCGCCGACGGCGCCGCCGAGGTGGAGGCGGAGGGTCGCGCGTACCGCCTGGAGCGCGGCGACACGCTGTTCCTGTCCGGCGGCGTACGGCACCGGTGGCGCGCCACCGAGGAGGGCACCCGGATCCTCGTCGTCGCGGCGGCGGGAACCGTCGGGCACGACGACGACCGCGAGACCGGGCCGGGCGCCGACGGCGACGACGCCGGCCACGACGGCTGACGGGCGCCCGGCCGCCGTGCGCGTCGTCTCCCTCGTCCCGTCCCTCACCGAGGCCGTCGCCGTCAGTGCGCCGGGCCTGCTCGTCGGGGCCACCGACTGGTGCGCCCACCCGGCGGACCTCGACGTCGTCCGCGTCGGCGGAACCAAGAACCC
Source organism: Streptomyces sp. NPDC054887 (assembly GCF_053610585.1). Taxonomy (NCBI): domain Bacteria; kingdom Bacillati; phylum Actinomycetota; class Actinomycetes; order Kitasatosporales; family Streptomycetaceae; genus Streptomyces; species Streptomyces sp. NPDC054887. The sequence goes on from NZ_JBSGYQ010000038.1 coordinate 46,883, forward strand.
GGACGTCGGGGCGGTCGTACGGCTGCGCCCGGACCTGGTGATCGCCAACGAGGAGGAGAACCGCGCACCCGACATCGCCGCCCTCCGCGAGGCCGGCCTCACCGTCCTGGTCACCGTGATCCGCGACCTGCCCGAGGCGCTCGCCGAACTGGAGCGGGTCCTGCTCGACGGCTGCGGACTGCGCACCCGGCCCGGCTGGCTCGACGCGGCCGAGGAGGCGTGGAGCGGCCTTCGGCCCCCCGGCCCCCGGCTGAAAGCGGTCGTGCCGATCTGGCGCAGACCGTGGATGGTCCTCGGCCGCGACACCTTCGCCGGTGACCTGCTGGCCCGGCTCGGCGTCGACCACCTCTACGCCGCCCATCCCGAGCGCTACCCGCGCGTCCCCCTGGACACCCTGCGCGCCGCCGGGGCGGACCTCGTCGTACTGCCCGACGAGCCATACCGCTTCACCGCCGACGACGGCCCCGAGGCGTTCCCCGGGCTGCGCGCCGCGCTCGTCAGCGGGCGCCACCTCACCTGGTACGGGCCGTCCCTGGCCGAGGCGCCCCGGGTGCTGCGAGCAGCGCTCCGCTGACCAGGCCGCGCAGTGTCCGTACGCCCGCCACCGCCCACGCGAGCACCAGCGCCGCGTAGAGGGCCGCCGCCAGCCAGCCGAAGGCGTCGAGCCCGGTATGACGCGCGAGCCCGGCGGCGCCCGTCACGCAGGTGCCGACGGGGAAGGTGAACGCCCACCACGTCATGGCGAACGGCATGCCGCCGCGCGCGGCCCGCACGACCATCGCCGCCGCGAGCGCCAGCCACAGCAGCGCGAAACCCATCACGGGCACGCCGTAGAGCACCGCGAACGTGCCGAACGCGTCGGCGTACGGCGCTCCGCTCGCGCCCGGGGCCACGTCCGCGAGGGCGTTGACGGCGGTGGTCGACTGGCCGAGCGGCCCGAGGACGAGGAACAGGGCCGGGGTCAGCGCGAGCGGCAGCGGCCCGCCGTGGACGAGCCGGCCGAATATCAGCGGCAGCATCACCAGGGTGGCGAGCAGGCTGAGACCGAACAGGGCGAGGCAGCCGAGCAGCATGGCCTCCCGCCACTGGCCCGCGGGCAGGTGGGGCACGAGCTGCGGTCCCAGCGCCGCCGAGACCATCGGCGCGACCACCGGGAGCAGCCACACGGGCGACGCGCTGCCGGGCTCGACCCGGTGGCGCACCACCATCAGGTACGGGATCGCGACGGCGGCGGTCAGACCCACGGCCGTCCCCAGGCACCACAGCACCGCGCCGGCGGCGAGGGCCGCCTCCCCGCCGACGGCGTCCGCGCCCAGCGTCACGGTGGCGCCGCCGACCGCGAGGAGTGCCATGGCCAGGCAGCCGTAGAAGGGGGCGACCGCCGGGTCGAGCAGGTGCGCGCCCGCCTGGTCGCGGTGGTACGCCCAGTGGCCGGCGCGCGCGAGCAGCAGAGCGCCGAGCAGCACCGCGGACAGCGCCCAGACACCGGTGAGCGCCGGGCGCGCGCCGGGGACGGTGAAGGGCAGGGCAGCGCCCGCGTTGGCCACGATGGCGGTGCCCATGACGGCGGCGTACCAGTTGGGGCCGAGGTGGCGCAGCGCGGGCAGGCGAGGGGAGGCGACGAGCGGATGCGGCTGCGCGTAGGTGGCCATACGGCCACGGTGGACGTACGAAGAGGTCCCCGCCAGGGACGGGAGGTGTATGAGGTCATAAACTGACGTTATGAGCATCCATGATCCGGGTCACGAGCGCGGTCCGCAGTCCGGAACCGGTCACCGGCCGGGTGCCGGCGACGAACCCGGCCCCGCCTCCGGCGACCGGGCTCCGCTCGCCCACCGGGTGCCCGACCTGGGCGCGATGGAGCTGCTGCTCGGTGTGGCCCGGCTCGGCAGCCTGGGGCGGGCGGCGCGGGAGCTGGGGATCAGCCAGCCCGCCGCGAGCAGCCGCATCCGCTCCATGGAACGCCAGCTCGGCGTCGCCCTCGTCGACCGTTCGCCGCGCGGCTCCCGTCTCACGGAGGCGGGCTCGCTCGTCACCGACTGGGCGAGGCGGGTCGTGGAGGCGGCCGAGGCGTTCGACGCGGGGGCGCAGGCGCTGCGCGGGCGGCGGGACTCGCGGCTGCGCGTCGCGGCCAGTATGACGATCGCCGAGTACCTGCTGCCCGGCTGGCTGATCGCACTGCACGGACAGCGCCCGGGCACGGCGGTCTCGCTGCTCGCGGGCAACTCCTCGGCCGTCGCGCAGCGCCTGCTGTCCGGCGAGGCCGATCTCGGCTTCGTGGAGGGCCTTTCGGTGCCCGACGGGCTCGACGGGGTCGTCATCGGACACGATCGGCTCGTGGTGGTCGCCGCCAAGGAGCACCCCTGGGCCCGCAGGCGCCGCCCGGTGGCCGCCCGGGAACTGGCCGAGGCCTCGCTCATCCTGCGGGAGAAGGGCTCCGGTACCCGCCAGGTCCTGGACGCGGCCCTCGCCGGATACGGAGGGCTGGCCGTACCCCTTCTCGAACTCGCCTCCACCACGGCCGTGAAGGCGGCGGCCGTCAGCGGCGCCGGGCCGAGCGTGCTCAGCGAACTCGCCGTACGGGAGGAGCTGGCCTCCCGCCGTCTGGTCGAAGTACCGGTCGAGGGCGTACGGATGGGCCGCGATCTGCGCGCGGTCTGGCCGACCGGGCCGAAGCCGACCGGGCCCGCCCGTGACCTGCTGGGGCTGACGCGTCCCGCCCCGAAATCGGCTTGACTGTTTGTCACGGCTTCGAACGGATACCCGAAGAGCATGACTGAACAGGACAAGAACACCAGGACCAAGGCCAACGGCACAGCGACGCGCGCCGCGAACGGCGCCACCGGCAAGGCCGCGAACGCGGCCGGCACCGCCAAGTCCGCCGCCTCCGGCACCACCGGCAAGGCCGCGGACACGGCGAAGTCCGCCGCCTCAGACACCACCGCGAAGGCGGCCGACATGGCCGGTTCCGCGAAGGCCGCCGGCCTCAAGGGAGTCGAGGCGAGCCGTCAGGCCATCGGGTCGGCGGCCGGCAAGGTCGCGTCGACGGCGTCCACCGCCTGGATGCTGCTCAACGCCCGCAAGGCCGTCGTCGCCGGTGCGGGCGCGGGCGCGGTGGCGATCGGAGCGGCCTCGTACGTGGCGGGCCGCAAGGCCGAACAGCGGTCCCTCGGGCCGGTCACGCGCCTGCTGGCGGGCCGCATCTGACGTCGTGTCGGATGCGGAGCCGGTGGCGGCCACGGCACCCGGCTCCGCGCGGCGACGCGACGCGGACCTGCCCGCACGCGCGCGAGGAAGCGCGTGGCCGACGGAACGACGGCTCCCGGCAAGTGGGCGTCCGCCCCGGCCTCGCGGCTGTCCGAACGACGGCCCGCGGCTGTCCGAACGACCGCCCCGCATCACGCCGCTGCCCCGTCCACGCCACGAAGGCGCGTCCACGGTGGAAGCCGGCGCGCGAACGGGAAGGCGGGCGGCAGGGTCACAGCCCCCGCCGCCCGCCCCGCGCCGCCGCCCCCGGGGAGCGCCGGACTCCGGAGCACGGCGGGCCGCCCCGCCGCCTCCGTCAGACCTGTACCTCCCGCCCCCGCAGCGGCGACCGGCCGAGGGCGGCAGCCGTCACCAGCGCCTCCATCACCCGCACGTCCTCACCGGCCTCCGGGTGCCACTGCACGCCCAGCACCCACTGCGCGCCGGGCAGTTCGAGCGCCTCGGGCGTCCCGTCCTCGGCGTACGCCGACACCACCAGGCCGTCACCGATCCGGTCGGCGGCCTGGTGGTGGTACGTGGGTACGCCGGTCTCCCGCGGCACGGCCGAGGCGTAACGCGTGCCCGGCACAGGCCGTACCGTGTGCCGCCCGAAGACGCCGGGGCCGCCGGTGTGGCCGTCCAGGTGCTGGACGAGCGTGCCGCCGCGCGCCACGTTCAGCAACTGCATGCCCCGGCAGATGCCGAGCAGTGGCGTACCGGACGCCAGTGCGGCGTCGATCAGCGCCAGTTCCCAGGCGTCGCGCTCCCGGGCCGGCGGCCCGGTGCGCGGGTCCGGCTCGGCTCCGTACCGCACGGGCTCGACGTCCGCGCCGCCCGCGACGACGAGGCCGTCGAGGCGCGCCACCACCGCCTCGGCACACGACGGCGCGTCGGGCGGGACCATCGCCGCGAGACCTCCCGCCGCCTGCACGAGACGCGGATACCCGGCCGGGAGCAGGGCGGCGGGCATGTCCCACACCCCCCAGCGCGCGGGCTCCAGGTAGGTGCTGATGCCGATGAGCGGCTTGGACACGGATCCTCCGGACGGTGTGGGGTGTGTTGCCCAGGGACGGGCGGCGGCGCGTCGGCCGGTCAGCCGCGTTCGAGTTCCGCCTCGGCCTCCGCCAGGGCGGCGAACTCCTCCTCGGGCGCCGTGGCGACGAGCCGGTGCCGACTGTAGAACGCGAAGTAGGCGAGGGCGACGCCGTACACGACGAGTGCGATGAACGCCGCTTCCTTGTCCACCAGGAACGTGGCCACCAGCGCGGACAGCGCCAGCACGAAGGCCACGGACGAGGTGAGGACGCCGCCCGGCGTGCGGTACGGCCGGTGCAGGCCGGGCTCGCGGCGGCGCAGCACGATGTGGGAGAGGGCCATCAGGGCGTACGAGATGGTGGCGCCGAAGACCGCGATGTTCAGCATCCGGGCCCCGTCACCGGTCCCCGCCGCCAGCGCGAAGCCGATCGCGCCGGGGATGAGCAGCCCGAGGTACGGGGCCTTGCGGCGGCTCGTCAGCGACAGGAAGCGGGGCAGGTAGCCGGCCCGGGAGAGCGCGAAGAGCTGCCGCGATCCGGCGTAGATGAGTGAGAAGAACGAGGCGACCAGGCCCGCGAGACCGGCGTAGTTGACGAATCGGCTGAGCGCGGTCGGGTCGCCGTCGCCCTGGAGCGCCACGACCAGCGGGTTGCCCGCGTCCTGGACGGCGGCTGCACCGCGCGCGCCGGTGGCCGCGAAGAAGGTGATCAGCGCGAGCAGCGCGAGCACGGCCATGGAGATGGCCAGGGCGCGCGGCATGGAACGCACCGGGTCCTTGGCCTCCTCTGCGGCCAGCGGAACACCCTCGACGCCGAGGAAGAACCACATGCCGAACGGGAACGCGGCCCAGATCCCCAGCAGTCCGAACGGCAGCCAGGAGTTCGCCCCGAACGCCCCCTCGTCGACCGGGATGTCGTTGAGCCCGTCGGCGCTGAACTCGGTGAACGCGCCCACAGCGAAGATCAGCAGCGCGGCCACGGCGACGGCCGTCACCACCAGGCTGAAACGCAGCGCCTCGCCGACGCCCCACAGGTGGATCCCGATGAAGACCGCGAAGCAGGCGAGGTAGACGGGCCACCCGGCGGTGAGCCCAAAGAGGTTCAGCGACTCGACGTACTGGCCGATGAAGATCGAGATCGCCGCGGGAGCCAGGATGTACTCGATGAGGATGGCGGTGCCGGTGAGGAAGCCGCCCCAGGTGCCGAGCGCGCGGCGGGCGAAGCCGTAGCCGCCGCCGGCCGTGGGCAGGACGGCGGACAGTTCGGCCAGGGAGAAGACCAGGCAGGCGTACATCACGCCCATCAGGAGGGTGGCGATCGCCAGGCCGCCGAAGCCGCCTTCGGCGAGGCCGATATTCCAGCCGGAGAAGTCCCCGGAGACGACGTACGCGACGCCGAGTCCGGTGAGCAGCAGCCATCCGGCGCTGCCCCGGCGCAGGGTGCGCCGCTGGAGGTAGCCGCTGCCGGCGTCGGGGGAGGCCGGCGCCGCGGCCGGGGGTGGGGTGCGCGAGTCGGTGCTGTCGGCCATGAGCCGCTCCTGCCTCGGGTCAATGGTGGGTGGCCATACCTTTGTGGTTCGGCCGGTCCCGGCGCAAGACCCCTGGCGTCAAGCCGCTGTTACGGATCCGCATCGCCCGGCGCCCGCACTCCCCGATCCGCACCCGCCGATCCGCACCGGTCGGCGCGCGCACGCCCCCGGATCCCCGTCGCCCGTGCGCACGCCCCGGACCCCCGTCGCCCCGGCGCGTGCACGCCCCGAGGTCGCGCGAGGCGTCACATGAGAAAGCCCCGCAGCAGCGCGGCCGTACCCGAGCAGTGCTCGCGCATCACCTCGCGCGCCCCGTCCGCGTCGCCGTCGAGCACCGCCTCCACGAGCGCGGTGTGCTGCTGCTGGGAGTGCTCCAGGTTGCGTACGAGCAGCGGGATGCAGTCGAGCAGCCCGTTCACGGTGGCCCGAACGGCGGCGTACTGCGCGGTCAGCGTCGGCGAACCGGACAGCTCCGCCAGCGTCAGGTGCAGCAGGGTGTCCAGCCTGCGGTAGTCCGCGAGGGGCGCGTCGTGCGTCGCGGCGAGCGCCGCCCGCAGCCGCCGCTCGCCGTCCTCGCCGAGCCCGTACGCCGCGCACAGCCCGGCCGCGCCCACCTCCAGCACCTCGCGGAAGCGCAGCGCGTCCTCCACGTCGACGGCCGCCACGCGCCGGCGCAGCTCGTCCTGCCCGGAGGCGTCCGGGCGCGGCAGCACGAACGTGCCGCCGTACCGGCCGCGCCGGCTCTCCACGAGCCCCTGGTCCTGAAGCACCTTCAGGACCTCGCGCAGGGTGACCCGGCTGATCCGCAGGCGGTCCGCGAGCTCGCGTTCGGCGGGCAGCCGCTCCCCGACGGGCACCAGACCGAGGCGCAGGACCTGGAGGATCTGCTCCAGCGCCTCCTCGAACCCGTTCCCCGCCCGCACCGGCCGCAGCACGGGCGTCAGGCGGTCCGCCGAATCGTTTTCGCTCGCCACGTTGCGGTTTCCCCTTCCCAAGCAATGGTCTTCAGCAATACCTTATGGCTTCCGGCTGACCGAAGGAGGAAGTTTCCGTGGCAGACCGCACACCCCCGCTCGCTCTCGAGGAGCTCCGCGCCCTCGTGGCGAGCGGTGAGATCGACACAGTCGTCCTGGCCTTCCCCGACATGCAGGGCCGCCTCCAGGGCAAGCGGTTCGCCGCCCAGTTCTTCCTCGACGACGTACTGGACCACGGCACCGAGGGCTGCAACTACCTTCTCGCCGTCGACACCGAGATGAACACCGTCGACGGCTACGAGATGTCCTCCTGGGACCGCGGCTACGGCGACTTCGCCATGCACGCCGACCTCTCCACCCTGCGCCGCGTGCCCTGGAACGACGGAACCGCCCTGCTCGTCGCCGACCTGGCCTGGAACGACGGCTCACCCGTCGTCGCCGCGCCCCGCCAGATCCTGCGCCGCCAGCTGGAGCGACTCGCCGAGCACGGCTATACGGCGCACGTCGGCACCGAACTCGAGTTCATCGTCTTCAAGGACAGCTACGAGGAGGCGTGGGACCGCGGCTACAAGGACCTCGTCCCCGCCAACCAGTACAACATCGACTACTCGGTCCTCGGCACCGGCCGCGTCGAACCCCTCCTGCGCCGCATCCGCAACGAGATGACCGCGGCGGGCCTGACCGTCGAGTCGGCCAAGGGCGAGTGCAATCCGGGCCAGCACGAGATCGTCTTCAAGTATGACGAGGCCCTCGTCACCTGCGACCAGCACGCCGTCTACAAGACCGGCGCCAAGGAGATCGCCTCCCAGGAGGGCTACGCGCTCACCTTCATGGCGAAGTACAACGAGCGCGAGGGCAACTCCTGCCACATCCACCTCTCGCTCCAGTCCGCCGACGAGGCCGGCCGCAACGTCATGGCGGACGAAAGCGCCCCCGACGGGATGTCCCCCGTCATGCGGCACTTCCTCGCCGGGCAGCTGGCCGCGCTGCGCGACTTCTCCCTCCTCTACGCGCCCAACATCAACTCCTACAAGCGCTTCCAGCCCGGCTCCTTCGCCCCGACCGCCGTCGCCTGGGGCCACGACAACCGCACCTGCGCGCTGCGCGTGGTCGGCCACGGCCGCTCCATGCGCTTCGAGAACCGGCTCCCCGGCGGCGACGTGAACCCGTACCTCGCCGTCGCCGGCCTGATCGCGGCCGGTCTGCACGGCATCGAGCACCGGCTCGAACTCCCCGAGGCGTGCGCGGGCAACGCCTACACCGGCGCATACGCGCACGTCCCCACCTCGCTGCGCGAGGCCGCCGAGCTCTGGGAGAACAGCCCCCTCGCCAAGGCCGCCTTCGGCGACGAAGTCGTCGCGCACTACAGCAACATGGCGCGGGTCGAACTGAGGGCGTTCGACTCCGCGGTGACCGACTGGGAGCTGCGCCGCTCCTTCGAACGACTGTGAGGCACGCCGTGTCCTTCGAGCACCACATCCTCAATCCGGCCACCGAAGAGGTCGTCGCCACCGTCGCGGCCTCCACCGCCGCGGACGTCGACGCGGCCGTCGTACGGGCCACCGGCGCGCAGCGGGCCTGGGCCGCCGCCGCCCCCGCCGACCGCGCCCGCCTGCTGCGGCGCTTCGCCGCCACGGTCGACGAGCACATCGAGGAACTCGCCCGCCTTGAGGTCCGCGAGGCCGGCCACACCCTGGGCAACGCGCGCTGGGAGGCGGGCAACGTACGCGACCTGCTCGACTTCGCCGCCGGGGGAGTGGAGCGCCTGAACGGCCGACAGATCCCGGTCGCCGGCGGCCTGGACGTCACCCTCCTCGAACCCCTCGGCGTCGTCGGCGTCATCGCGCCCTGGAACTTCCCCATGCCGATCGCGGCCTGGGGCACGGCCCCCGCCCTCGCCGCGGGCAACGCCGTCATCCTCAAGCCCGCCGAGACGACGCCGCTGACCGCCCTGCGGCTCGCCGAACTCGCCCTCGAAGCCGGGCTGCCCGACCACCTCTTCCAGGTCCTGCCCGGAGCGGGCGACGTGGCGGGCGACGCGCTGGTCGAACACCCCGGCGTGGCGAAGATCGTCTTCACCGGGTCCACGCGCGTCGGCAAGCGGATCATGGCCAAGTGCGCGGACCGCGTGAAGCGCGTGACCCTCGAACTCGGCGGCAAGAGCCCCAACATCGTCTTCGCCGACGCCGACATCGAGACGGCCGCCGCCGCCACCCCGATGTCCTTTCTGGACAACTCCGGCCAGGACTGCTGCGCCCGTACCCGCATCCTCGTCCAGCGCACGGTGTACGACCGCTTCCTGGAGCTGCTCGCCCCGGCGATCGAGGCCGTGGTCGTGGGCGACCCGTCGGACGACAAGACGCAGATGGGCCCCCTGATCTCCAGGACCCAGCTGGAGCGCGTACGGGCGTACGTCCCGGAGGGCGCGCAGGCCCTGCGGGGCAGCGCCCCCGAGGGGCCCGGCTTCTGGTTCCCGCCGACCGTCCTCACGGGCACCGGCCCGGACGCGCCCGCCGCGACGGAGGAGGTCTTCGGCCCCGTCGCCGTGGTCCTGCCCTTCGACGACGAACAGGACGCCGTCCGCCTCGCCAACGCCACCGAGTACGGACTGTCCGGATCCGTATGGACGCGCGACGTGGGGCGCGCGCTGCGCGTCTCCCGGGAGGTCCGGGCGGGCAACCTGTCCGTCAACTCGCACAGCAGCGTCCGCTACTCGACGCCCTTCGGCGGCTACAAGCAGTCCGGACTCGGCCGCGAACTGGGCCCCGACGCGCTCACCGCTTTCACCGAAACCAAGAACATCTTCATCAGCACGGAGGCCTGAGACCATGACCGAGACTGTTGAGAGCGCCGGAACCGGCGCCGCCGTCTGCCGCCGGCTCGTCGGCCGCACCGCCGTGATCACCGGCGCCGGCAGCGGCATCGGCCTCGCCGCCGCACGCCGCCTCGCCTCCGAGGGCGCGCACATCGTCTGCGGCGACATCGACGAGACCGCGGGCAAGGCCGCGGCCGACGAGGTGGGCGGCACGTTCGTACGCGTCGACGTCACCGACGCCGAGCAGGTCGAGGCGCTCTTCAGGACGGCGTACGACACCTACGGCTCGGTCGACGTCGCGTTCAACAACGCCGGCATCTCGCCGCCCGAGGACGACTCGATCCTGACCACAGGACTCGAGGCGTGGAAGCGCGTCCAGGACGTCAACCTCACCTCCGTCTACCTCTGCTGCAAGGCCGCCATCCCCTACATGCAGCGCCAGGGCCGCGGCTCCATCATCAACACCGCGTCGTTCGTCGCGATCATGGGCGCCGCGACGTCGCAGATCTCGTACACGGCGTCCAAGGGCGGCGTCCTCGCGATGTCCCGCGAGCTGGGCGTGCAGTTCGCCCGCGAGGGCATCCGGGTCAACGCGCTCTGCCCGGGACCGGTCAACACCCCGCTCCTGCGGGAGCTGTTCGCCAGCGACCCGGAGCGGGCGGCGCGCCGGCTGGTGCACATCCCGGTCGGCCGTTTCGCGGAGGCGGACGAGATCGCGGCGGCCGTGGCGTTCCTGGCCAGCGACGACTCGTCGTTCGTCAACGCCACCGACTTCCTGGTCGACGGCGGCATCGCGGGCGCGTACGTGACCCCGCTCTAGCGGTCGCACCGGGGGCCGGGGCCCCCCCGGCCCCGCCCCCCTCCCGACAGGACTGTACGCCCATAAACCCCGGACGTAGGCACCGTGGCCCCCCCCCCGCCCCCCTCGACGAGATGGAGCCGGTCGAACCGCTCGCACAGCTCCCCGGCCTTCGCGTGCCGGAACCACACCTTGTCGCCGATCAGCAGATCGTCGGCGGCGGAGCCGATCAGCGGCGTCTGCACCTCGCCGGCCCCCTCCTGGGGGTCGTAACGCAGCCCCTCCGGCAGGTACGGCACGGGCGACCGGTCGGGACCGGCCGCGCCCGAGGCGGGATAGCCGCCGCCGAGGACCGTCACCACCCCCACGCCCGGCCTGCGGACGACGGGCTGAGCGAAGAGGGCGGCCGGCCGGCCCGTGAACGACGAGTAGTTGTCGAAGAGCCGGGGGAGGTAGAGCCCCGAGCCCGCCGCGATCTCGGTCACGGCCGCCTCGGCGGCGGTGTGCTGGACGCTGCCGGTACCGCCGCCGTTGACGAACTCCAGGTCCGGGGCGACGGCGCGCACCGCCCGCACGACCGCCGCCCGGCGCGCCGCGAGCTCCTTGCGCGCCGCGTCCTGCATGACCCGGATCATCCGGGAGCGCAGCGGCCGCCCCGCGACCGCGTCGCCGACCCCGGCGACGTGACCCTCGTACGCCATGATGCCGACCAGCCGGAAACCGGGCCGGCGGGCCACGGAACGAGCCAGTTCGGCGAGGTGCGCCGGCTCCCGCAGCGGCGAGCGCAGCGCCCCTATCCGGACACGGCCGCCGAGCAGCCGCAGCGACGTGTCCAGTTCCAGGCAGACCCGGATCTCCTCGCGGCCGCCGTCCCTCGCCCCGTCGATCAGTTCCAGCTGCGCCGGGTCGTCGACCATCACGGTGACGGCGGCGGCGAGCTTCGGATCGGCGGCGAGCTCCGGGAACGCGCCCCGGTCCGCCGACGGATAGGCGAGCAGGACGTCCTCGAAGCCGGAGCGGGCGAGCCACAGGGACTCCGCCAGCGTGAACGACATGACCCCCGCGAAACCGTCGCGCGCCAGCACGCGCTCCAGCAGGGCGCGGCAGCGTACGGACTTGCTCGCCACCCGGATCGGTTTGCCGGCGGCCCGGCGCGCCAGGTCGGCGGCGTTGTCGTCGAAGGCCTCCAGATCGACGACGGCGACGGGAGCGTCGAGGTGGGCGGTGGCCCGGTCGTACCTGGCCCGGTCGGCAGCGCGCGGTGTCATGGCCAGAGCTTGCCAGAGCGGATTACCACTGGGTAGGGGGATCATCCGGTCAGATGCCGCGAGGCCGGGGACTGGTTCCCGTCGGCCCCCCGCCAGCCCGTAGAGTGACGCCCACGCGGTGAGGACGGCTCGAACGGACCTGCCCCGAAAGGCGATCGGGCACCGCGGGGCACAAGCCGGGGCGGACCAGGAACTGGGGGGCGGATGAACACCGAGGCACACCGCGCCCCCCTTCCCCCCACGGCACCGCCCCCGCCCGCACGGAGCGCCACTGCGCCGCCGACGCCTCCGACCCGGCCCGCACCCACGCCGGGCGCCGGCCCGAACCGGTCCGCTTCCCCGCAGGGCCCGGGTACGCCACCGGCACCCGTGCCTCAGCCGAGCGCCGGTGCACCGCAGCCCCGCCCGGCGTCCACCGCGGGCGCGCACCAGCCGCAGCCGGGGAACCGGCCTGCGCCCGCCGACGGCCCCGGCCCCGCTCCCGGGCAGCCGTCCGCCGCGGGGCGATCGCAGCCCTTGTCGATCGGGGGCACGCAGCCCGTGCCCACGCAGGCGTCCACCGCAGGCCGGCACCAGCCGCAGCCCGGGAACGGACCGTCGCCCGCCACGGCCGGGACGCCCCCACATCGGCAGCCGCCGGCGGGCGACCGGACCGCACCTGCCGCACCAACCCACCAGGCACCGGCGCCACAGGCCGTGCTGCGCGCGGGGTCCGCTCCCACCGTGCCCTCCGGGGAGCCGCGCGCGGACGCCCCCGCCGCGCCGCGCCACCCGGTTCCCGCACCACGTCCCGCGTCAGCCCCTGCCACCGACAGCGGCGGGCCCTCCGGCGCAGCCTCGGCGGGCGCCCCCGCCGCGCCGCACCGCGCGCCCGCTGCCGGGCAGTACCCCGGCTCAGCCCTTCCTGCGGGCAACGGCGGGCCCTCCGGCGCCCCTGCCGCGCCCCGCCCCCCGGCCCCCGGTCCCGCCCCTGCCACTGACAGCGGCGGGCCCTCCGGCGCAGCCTCGGCGGGCGCGCCCGCCGCGCCGCACCCCGCGCCCGCTGCCGGGCGGCACCAGGGCTCCGCTCCCGCCGCGCCTTCAGGCGGCGAGACCTCGGGCGCCCCCGCCGCGCCCGCCGCCGGGCGACACCCCGGCTCCGCCCTTTCTGCGGGCACCGGCGGCCCCTCCGGCGCAGACACGGCGCGCACGCCCGCCCCGTCGCCGCGCAACCCCGGCCCCATGCCGCCGCATGCCGTGCCTGCCGCGGCCCCGGCCGAGACCACCGCGCGCCTTCGGCCCGTGCCCGCCGAGACCACCGCGCGCCTGCGGCCCTTGCCCGCCGCTCCGGGGGCGTTGCCCGCGCAGGTTCCGCCGCCGCCCACTGTTCCGCCGAGCGCCGCGACCCGGCGCAGGGCCGTGGGTTCCGTGGACCTGGGCGCGCAGCCCGGTGCCCCCCGCCCCGCCCACTTCGCCGCACCCCGGCACTGGCCGGTGCCCGAGACGCCGGCCGAGACCACCACCCGGCTGCGCCGCGTCCGTACCCGCCGCCCCGCCCGCGTCGCCGCCGCCGCGGCCTGCCTCGTACTCGGCGTGGGACTGATCGGCGGCGCGGCCACCGGCAGCTGGCTCACCGGCGGCTCGGACGCCGAGGCCGCCGCGCCCGGCGGGTACGCCGAGGCGCGCGGACTCTGGCACAGCACGCCCGTGGACAAACTGTTCCCGCCGACCCTCCAGGGCGACGGCGCGGGCCCCGGCGGCGCCGACCGCGTCTGGACGCGGATCGCCGTCGCCCCCGACAGCGGGTGCGCCAGGGCCTTCGACCCGCTGCTGCTCAAGGCGCTGGAGCCGGTCGGCTGCCTGCGCCTCCTGCGCGCCACCTACACCGACGCCACCACCAGCAGCGTCACCACCGTCGGCCTGCTCTTCACCGAGGCCGACGCCCCCGCGATGAAGGCGCTGCGCACCCGTTTCACCACCGAGGGACTGGGCGACCGTACCGACCTCATGCCCCGCACCTACCCCGCCGAGGGAACGGCCGCCGCCGGATTCGGCGCCAGGCAGCGGGCGAGCTGGACAATACGGGTGCTCACCGACGTACCCGTCGTGGTGTACGCCGTCTCCGGCTTCGCCGACGGCCGTGCCGTCCCCGACCCGCAGCCCGCCGGCCGGGCCACCGTCGCCGGCGCGACGAACGCCCCCGCCCAGGCCGGCCTCGGCCACGAGGCGAAGGGCGTCGCCGACCGCATCGAACGAGGTCTCCGCAGGACCGCGCACCCGCCCACGGAGCCACCCCGATGAACAACCCCCACCCGGCCGATCCCACCCGTCCCACCGCGCCGGCCGCCCACGTGCCTACCCGGACCCCGGCGGCTGTCCCCACCGCCCCCTCCCGCCGCACCGCCCCCCGCCTCCTCGCCGCAGCCCTGGTGGCCGTCGCCGTCTCCGTGCTGCCCGCGCCGGTCGCGCACGCCGACAGCATCCGGGCCCAGCAGTGGGCGCTCGACGCGCTCCACACCGAGAAGGCGTGGCGTACGACCAAGGGCGAGGGCGTCACCGTCGCCGTGCTCGACACCGGCGTGGACGGCAGCCACCCCGACCTCACGGGCCGCGTACTGGAGGGCAAGGACCTCATAGGCTTCGGCGCGGGGAAGGGCGACCGCGCCTGGGCCCGCCACGGCACCGCCATGGCCGGGATCATCGCGGGCCACGGCAGCGGCCCCGGCCGCGCCGACGGCGTCGTCGGCATCGCGCCCGAGGCCAAGATCCTCCCGGTCCGGGTGATCCTCGAAGGCGGCGACCCCGCGCGCAAGCGGGCCCGCAGCACCCGCGGCAACGCCCTCGCCCAGGGCATCCGCTGGGCCGCCGACCACGGCGCCGACGTCATCAACCTCTCCCTCGGCGACGACAGCAAGTCCGCCCACCCCGAGCCCGCCGAGGACGCCGCCGTCCAGTACGCCCTGGCCAAGGGCGCCGTCGTCGTGGCCTCCGCCGGCAACAGCGGCGAGGAGGGCGACCACATCTCGTACCCCGCCGCCTACCCCGGCGTGATCGCGGTGGCCGCCGTCGACAGCTCCGGCACCCACGCGTCCTTCTCCACCAGCCGCTGGTACGCCACCGTCAGCGCCCCCGGCGTCGATGTGATCATCGCCGACCCGGACCGCCGCTACTACGAGGGCTGGGGCACCAGCGCCGCCTCCGCGTTCGTCTCCGGCGCCGCCGCGCTGATCCGCTCGGAGTACCCCGACCTAACCCCCGCCCAGGTCAAGAAGCTCCTCGCGGACACCGCCCGCAACGCGCCCGAGGGCGGTCGCGACGACGCCCGCGGCTACGGTTTCGTCGACCCCGCCGCCGCCCTGGAGGCCGCCGCCGGCCTCCGTCCCGCGCGGCTGCGCCCGGCCTCCGCCCCGCACGGCGAGAAGTACTTCGGCGCGGGCCCCGACCCGCTGCGCGAGGCCGGCGAACCGGCGGGCTGGTTCGCCCCCGCGGCCGGCGGCGTCGGCGCCGTCCTACTGGCCGGCGCGGTCGCCCTGTGGCGCACCGGCCGTCCCACGGCCTCCCGCCACTTCCACTGACGTCCGCTCCACCACCGCGATCCCCGCCTCCCGGGTGGAGTGCCCCTCCGACAGGACGGCCATCAGCAGCAGCTGCCCGTCCGCCGCCCGCACCCGTCCCACGCTGTGCACCGTCCACAGCCCGGTGGCGTCCCGCGGCATCCACCCGTTCTTCAGCGCGGCGCCGCGCCCCGCCGCCGACACACCCCAGTCCTGCCCCGGGACGACCCGCCCCATCAGCCCCGCGATGTACGCGCGCGAGTCCGCGTCCAGTACGCCGTCCCCGCCCGCGCCACCCTCCCCGAACACCGCCCGCAGGAGCGTCAGCTGGTCCCGCGCCGTGGTCCGCGTCCGCCCCCAGGCGCGGTCGGCCGTCGTCTGCGTGAGGCCGAGCCGGGCGTGCGCCGCGTCGAGACCCGCCGCGCCCCCGATCACCGCCCAGAGCGCCGACGCCGCGTCGTTGTCGCTGCGCCGGATCATGGCCTCGGCGTACGCCAGCTCCGCCGCGTCCGGCGCCCGCCCCTCGTCCCGGGCGCGCAGCAGCAGCGCCGCGAGGATGCCGACCTTGACGACGCTCGCGGCGGGGAAGCGCCCGTCCCCGTGCCGGACGTACTCCCGGCCCGTGCACGAGGAGACGGCGTACGAGACGTTCACAGCAGGGCCGGTGCCCGCGGGCCCCCCGCGAAAAACCCGCCGACCGGCCGATAGTCTCGTGAGGTGGCGCTCAAGAACATCCCGGACCCCGGTTTCTCCGAAGACGACGGCACCGCCGACCCGCGGCTCAGCGCGGCGCTGGCCGCCTGGGCCGAGGACCCGGCCGCCGAGCCGCAGGTGCTCGCCGCCCTGGCCGGCGCCCGGCTCCTGGTCCCCGTCGTCGCCGTGCTCGGCGAGGCCGAGACCGACGAGGAGACGGGGCTGCGGCGCGAGAAGAGCAGCGACATGGCCGTGCCGACCCTGCAGGCCGGCAATCGCCGCGCCCTGCCCGCCTTCACCTCCACCGAGGCCCTGGCCCGCTGGGACCCGGAGGCGCGCCCCGTCGCCGTACCCCTGCAGCAGGCGCTCCAGGCGGTCGCCCACGAACGGGCCGACACACTGGTCCTTGACCTGGCGGGCCCCGTGCCCTACCAGCTCACCGGTTCCGCGCTGCTCGCCGCCGCCGAGGGCCGCACCAGCGCGGTGCCGCTGGACGACCCGGCCGTCACCGAAGCGGTACGGGCCGCCGTCGCCGCGGAGCCCTCCGTGCTGCGCGCCCACCTCGGCCCGGGCAGCGCCGACGGCACCCTCGCGCTGGTCCTCGCCCCCGGAGCCGAACCGGCCGAGGCGGCCCGCCGCGTCGCCGGGGCCCTGGCCGCCGACGAAACGCTGAGGGCCCGCCTGGTGCGGGGCCTCGACCTGGCACTGCTGCCGGCCGGTGCCACGCCTCCCGGCGAGCCCTTGTTCGTACGCGGATAACGCCGCCGACGCGGCGAGGAGGGTCGGTCAGCCGTACACCGGGCCCGTGTACTTCTCGCCCGGCCCCTGGCCGACCTCGTCCGGCACCGCCGACGCCTCGCGGAAGGCGAGCTGAAGCGACTTCAGCCCGTCGCGCAGCGGCGCCGCGTGGAAGGAGCTGATCTCGGTCGCGCTCGCGTCCAGCAGACCGGCCAGCGCGTGCACCAGCTTGCGGGCCTCGTCGAGGTCCTTGTGCTCGTCGCCGTCCTCGGTGAGACCGAGCTTCACGGCGGCGGCGCTCATCAGGTTGACCGCCACCGTGACGATCACCTCGACTGCCGGGACTTCCGCGATGTCGCGCGTCATGGCGTCGAAGTCGGGGGATTCACTGGGGGAGGTCGCGTCACTCATGACGCACACGATATGCCCCGCCCCGCCGCGGCCACCGCCGTGACCGGGGTCGCCGCTCCCCGGCGGACCTGCTAACCTTGTGTAACGACCGGCCGGACACCTGTGTGCCCGGCCCACAAGTGGAGGCTCCGATCTCCCACCTGACTGTCCTCACGGACGGCGGGTCACCGGTCAGGCGGTCCCCATCGTTCCGTACGGACGATGGAGCGCCGCTCGATGTGCGCCCCGCGGTTGATGCGCGGTGGTGCTCCGGTATTTCCAGGAGCCCCGCCTGTGTTCCCGTCCGGGGCATTTTTCATGGCTCCCTGAGGTTGGTCTCACGAAACAGACGTTGCGCGGCTGTCTGCCAGACAGTCGTGTGGTGCTACTGAGGAGGATCCATCAGCGCTGAGCCCCGCATTAACGACCGGATTCGCGTTCCCGAGGTGCGACTCGTCGGACCCAGCGGCGAGCAGGTCGGCATTGTGCCTCTTGCGAAGGCCCTGGAGCTTGCGCAGGAGTACGACCTCGACCTGGTCGAGGTCGCGGCGACCGCCCGTCCGCCCGTGTGCAAGCTCATGGACTACGGGAAGTTCAAGTACGAGTCGGCCATGAAGGCCCGTGAGGCGCGCAAGAACCAGGCGCACACGGTCATCAAGGAAATGAAGCTCCGGCCGAAGATCGACCCGCACGACTATGACACCAAGAAGGGTCATGTCGTCAGGTTCCTCAAGCAGGGCGACAAGGTCAAGATCACGATCATGTTCCGTGGTCGTGAGCAGTCCCGCCCCGAGCTCGGCTTCCGACTGCTTCAGCGTCTGGCTTCGGACGTCGAGGACCTTGGCTTCATCGAGTCGAATCCCAAGCAGGACGGCCGGAACATGATCATGGTTCTCGGCCCGCACAAGAAGAAGACCGAGGCCATGGCCGAGGCACGCGAGGCCCAGGCGGCCCGCAAGGCCGAACGCCAGGGCAGCGCGCCCGACGACGCCGAGCAGGCGCAGTCGGCGGACGAGGTCGCCGAGGCTCCGGCCGAGGCACAGTCCGAGACCCCTTCCGAAGCGTGATCCGCGGGGCTGCCATCCAGGTGGCCCCGGGTTCGGCCAGGAAGCCCCAGCCCCCATATCACTGACTGACGCTCCCGCTCTCCGGTACACGCACCGGGGGAGCGCCACTGACGAGGAGAGAACGGCGCTATGCCGAAGAACAAGACGCACAGCGGTGCCAGCAAGCGCTTCAAGGTCACCGGCTCCGGCAAGGTCATGCGCGAGAAGGCAGGCAAGCGCCACCTCCTGGAGCACAAGTCCTCCAAGAAGACCCGCTCGCTGACCGGCGCTGTCGTGGTGTCCCCGGCGGACGCCCCGAAGATCAAGAAGCTTCTCGGCAAGTGACGTCGCGGCTCCGGGTGACCGGAGCCCCTCGTCGGACCGACCGAGACCAATACGTTTCCGGGCCGTGTGAGTTCCACCGCGGCCCCGCTACAAGGAGTTAACAAGTGGCACGCGTCAAGCGGGCAGTCAACGCCCACAAGAAGCGCCGGGCAATCCTCGAGGCGGCCAAGGGCTACCGCGGTCAGCGTTCGCGCCTGTACCGCAAGGCCAAGGAGCAGGTCACCCACTCCCTGGTCTACAACTACAACGACCGCAAGAAGCGCAAGGGCGACTTCCGTCAGCTGTGGATCCAGCGCATCAACGCCGCTGCCCGCCAGAACGGCATGACGTACAACCGCCTCATCCAGGGTCTGAAGGCCGCCAACATCGAGGTGGACCGCAAGATCCTGGCCGAGCTCGCGGTCAACGACAGCAACGCGTTCGCCGCGCTCGTCGAGGTCGCCCAGAAGGCGCTCCCGAGCGACGTCAACGCCCCGAAGACCGCCGCCTGATTCCAGGCAGCACCTCTTCGTCCACCGGACCCGCAGGCGTTCGCCGCCTGCGGGTCCGGTGCGTTGTACCGGACGTGCACGACCCCCTTCGTACGCAGAGAAGTGAGCCGCCGACCATGGGCACCCCCGAGCTGATCTCCCCGCGATCCCCGCGCGTCGCCGCCGCCAAGCGGCTGGCCAGGCGGAACTTCCGCGGCAAGGAGCGCAGGTTCATCGCCGAGGGGCCGCAGGCCGTGCGCGAGGCGGTCGGCCACCGCAGCGACGGCGAACCGACGCTGGTCGAGCTCTTCGCCACCGCCGAGGCCGCAGAGCGGTACGCCGACATCGTCGCCGCCGCCCGCGCCGCCGGGGCCCGCGTGCACCTGGCGCCCGACGAGGTGCTCGCCGAGGTCTCCCAGACCGTGACCCCGCAGGGCATCCTCGGTGTCTGCCGCTTCCTCGACTCGCCCTTCGAGGAGATCCTCGCGGCCGGCCCCCGGCTCGTCGCCGTCCTCGCGCACGTCCGCGACCCCGGGAACGCCGGCACCGTCCTGCGCTGCGCGGACGCCGCCGGGGCCGACGCCGTCGTCCTCACCGACGCCTCCGTCGACCTCTACAACCCGAAGTCGGTCCGCGCCTCGGCCGGCTCCCTCTTCCACCTGCCGGTCGCCGTCGGCGTCCCCGTCGAGCAGGCCGTCAGCGGGCTCAAGAGCGCCGGCGTACGCATCTTGGCGGCCGACGGCGCGGGTGACGAGGACCTCGACGACGAACTGGACGCGGGCACCATGGGCGGCCCCTCCGCCTGGGTCTTCGGCAACGAGGCGTGGGGCCTGCCCGAGGAGACCAGGGCGCTCGCCGACGCGGTGGTGCGGGTCCCGATCCACGGCAGGGCCGAGAGCCTCAACCTCGCCACCGCCGCCGCCGTGTGCCTCTACGCCTCCGCTCGTGCGCAGCGCGCTTCCGGAGGGTGCCGCAGCGTCACCTCCAGCTAGTAGGGTGGCGGGCTCGGGGGCCCTCCCCCAAGCTCTCGGCTTCGTTTGAGCAGGTTCGAGCAGGGAGGCACCCCCACCGCCGTTCGGAAGAGGTGGAATACGGGGATGGCTGTCGGCACGAGCGGTCCGTCGCGGGCGAACGAGGCTTTACCGCACCGGTACGCGCTGGACGGACACGGGATCGATCCCGACGACCTCCCCGACGGCCTCGCCGTCGCGGACGAGAACGGCCGCGTCGTCTGCTTCAACGCCGCCGCGGCCCGGATCACCGCCATCCCCAGGGACGCCGCCATCGGCAGGCCCCTGGAGACCGCGCTGCCCCTCGAAGACCTGGAGGGCCGGCGCTGGTGGAGCCTGACCGATCCGTACGGCGGACTCGCCATCCGCGTCGGGCAGCCGGAACGCAACCTGCTGCTGCCCGGCGGCCGTGAGGTGCTCGTCTCCGCGCGGTACGTGCGCCACGAGCCGACCGGGCCCGTGCGGCGGGTCGTCGTGTCCCTGCGCGGCACGGAGGCCAGGCGGCGCACCGAACGCAGCCACGCCGAGCTGATAGCCACCGTCGCCCACGAGCTGCGGTCCCCGCTGACCTCGGTCAAGGGGTTCACGGCGACGCTGCTCGCCAAGTGGGAGCGCTTCACGGACGACCAGAAGAAGCTGATGCTGGAGACCGTCGACGCGGACGCGAGCCGGATCACCCGGCTGATCGCCGAACTGCTCGACATCTCGCGCATCGACTCCGGGCGGCTGGAGGTGCGACGGCAGCCCGTGGACCTTCCCACGGCCGTCGGCCGGCACGTCCAGGCGCACATCTCGAACGGCCAGCCCGCGGACCGCTTCCTGGTCCGCGTCCAGCAGCCGCTGCCCGACTGCTGGGCGGACCCGGACAAGATCGACCAGGTACTGGGCAACCTGCTCGAAAATGCGGTGCGCCACGGCGAGGGAACGGTCACCATCGAGGTGGGCGCGACCCCCATGAAGAACGACGACCACACAGCGAAGGGAACAGCCGTCACCGTGAGCGACGAAGGCACCGGCATTCCCGAGGAGTCGATGGGGCGCGTCTTCACCCGGTTCTGGCGGGGGAGCAAGCGCGGTGGCACCGGCCTGGGGCTCTACATCGTCAAAGGCATCGTCGAGGCGCACGGCGGCTCGATCACCGTCGGTCGCGGGCCCGGCGGCGGCGCCGAGTTCCGATTTATCCTGCCCGTCGGCGCCCCGGCCTACCTGGCCTGAGCAGCCCACGGGCTTCTTCACCCCTCACGGCCTTTAGACTCGACCTTTGGCACCTTTGCGTCCTCAGTCGTCGAGCGGGGGCCACGCCACCAGCCAATCGGAAGTACGGGAAGAGATGTCCGCACCCAATAAGTCGTACGACCCTGTTGAGGTCGAGGCGCTGAAACCGGAAGAGATCGAGCGCATGCGGGACGAGGCGCTCGCCGCCTTCGACGCCGCGGCGGATCTCGACGCGCTCACCCACGCGAAGACCGCGCACACCGGCCCCACCTCGCCGCTCTCGCTCGCCAACCGTGAGATCGGCGCGCTGCCGCCGGCCGCCAAGGCCGAGGCCGGCAAGCGCGTGGGCATGGCCCGCGGAGCCGTGAACAAGGCACTCGCCGCCCGCCTCGCCACTCTGGAGGCGGAGCGTGACGAGCGCGTGCTGGTCGAGGAGGCGGTGGACGTCACGCTGCCGTACGACCGCGTCCCGGCCGGCGCCCGGCACCCGCTGACCACGCTGATGGAGCGCGTCGCCGACGTCTTCGTCGGCATGGGCTACGAAGTGGCCGAGGGCCCCGAGGTCGAGGCGGAGTGGTTCAACTTCGACGCGCTCAACTTCGTCCCCGACCACCCGGCGCGCCAGATGCAGGACACCTTCTTCGTCCAGGGCGCCGACGGATCGAAGTCCGACGAGTCCGGTGTCGTCCTGCGCACGCACACCTCTCCCGTCCAGGCCCGCGCGCTGCTCGACCGTGAGCCGCCCGTGTACGTCGTGTGCCCCGGCCGCGTGTACCGCACCGACGAGCTCGACGCCACGCACACCCCGGTCTTCCACCAGATCGAGCTGCTCGCCGTCGACGAGGGCCTCACCATGGCCGACCTCAAGGGCACCCTCGACCACATGGTCCAGGCGCTCTTCGGCGAGGGCATGAAGACCCGGCTGCGCCCGAACTACTTCCCGTTCACCGAGCCGTCCGCCGAGATGGACATGGTCTGCTACGTCTGCCGCGGCGAGTCCGTCGGCGACCCGGACCGTCCCTGCCGCACCTGCGGCAGCGAGGGCTGGATCGAGCTGGGCGGCTGCGGCATGGTCAACCCCAAGGTGCTCACCGCCTGCGGCGTCGACCCCGCGAAGTACAGCGGGTTCGCCTTCGGGTTCGGCATCGAGCGGATGCTCATGTTCCGCCACAACGTAGAAGACATGCGAGACATGGTCGAGGGTGACGTCCGGTTCACTCGGCCCTTCGGGATGGAGATCTGATGCGGGTCCCGCTTTCCTGGCTGCGGGAGTACGTCGATCTCCCCGCCACCGAGACCGGCCGTGACGTGCAGGCCAAGCTCGTGTCCGCGGGCCTGGAGGTCGAGACGGTCGAGCAGCTCGGCGCCGGCCTCAAGGGCCCCCTGGTCGTCGGCAAGGTCCTCACCGTCGAGGAGCTGACGGAGTTCAAGAAGCCGATCCGCTTCTGCACCGTCGACGTCGGCACGGCCAACGGCACCGGCGAGCCGCAGGAGATCGTCTGCGGCGCCCGCAACTTCGCCGTCGGCGACAAGGTCGTCGTGGTCCTGCCCGGCGCCGTCCTGCCCGGCGACTTCGCGATCGCCGCCCGCCAGACGTACGGCAAGACCTCGCACGGCATGATCTGCTCCGGCGACGAGCTGGGCATGGGCGACGACGGCAGCAACGGCATCATCGTGCTGCCGCCCGAGTACGAGGTGGGCACCGACGCCATCGAGCTGCTCGAACTCGTCGACGAGGTCCTCGACATCGCCGTCACGCCCGACCGGGGCTACTGCCTGTCGATGCGCGGCGTCGCCCGCGAGGTCGCCACCGCGTACGGCCTGCCGCTGCGCGACCCGGCGCTGCTCGACGTGCCCGCGCCGAACTCGTACGGCTACGCCGTGAAGATCGCCGATCCCCGGGGCTGCGACCGCTTCACCGCGCGCACCGTCGTCGGCCTCGACCCGGAGGCCCGCTCCCCGATCTGGCTGCGGCGCAGGCTGCAGAAGGCCGGGATGCGGCCGATCTCGCTCGCGGTCGACGTCACCAACTACGTGATGCTGGAGCTCGGACAGCCGCTGCACGCGTACGACCGGTCCCGCATCGACGGGCCGATCGGTGTGCGCCGCGCCGAGCAGGGCGAGAAGTTCACGACGCTCGACGGCACCAAGCGCGTCCTCGACGCCGAGGACCTGGTGATCACCGACAACCGCGGTCCCATCGGGCTCGCGGGTGTCATGGGCGGCGCCAACACCGAGATCGCGGACTCCGTGACCGACCCGGAGACGGGCGTGGTCAGGGGCACCACCGAGGTCGTCGTCGAGGCGGCGCACTTCGACGCGCTCTCCATCGCCCGCACCGCCCGCCGGCACAAGCTCGCGTCGGAGGCGTCCAAGCGCTTCGAGCGCGGCACCGACCCGCAGGCGGCCTCCGCTGCGGCCCAGCGGACCGTCGACCTGCTGGTGCTGCTCGCGGGCGGCACCGCCGAGGCGGGCGTCACCGAGGTCGTCGCGCCCTCCGGGCCCCGCACGGTCACCATGCCCGCGAACCACCCCGACCGGGTGGCGGGCGTCGACTACGGCCGGGAGACCGTCGTACGCCGCCTCCAGGAGGTCGGCTGCGACGTGTACGGGCAGGACGAGCTGGTCGTCACCGTGCCGTCCTGGCGCCCCGACCTGGCCTACCCGAACGACCTGGCCGAAGAGGTCATCCGCCTGGAGGGCTACGAGAACCTCCCGTCGACCCTGCCGACGCCGCCGTCCGGACGCGGGCTCACCGACCGCCAGCGGCTGCACCGCCGCATCGGGCGCGCGCTGGCCGGCGCCGGGTACGTCGAGGCGCTCAACTACCCGTTCATCGGCGACGCGGTGCTCGACCAGCTGGGCCTGGAGACCGACGACGCGCGCCGCCGCACGGTCAAGCTGGTCAACCCGCTCTCCGACGAGGAGCCGGCGCTGCGCACCACGCTGCTGCCCGGCCTCCTCGGGGCGCTGCGCCGCAACGACGGCCGCGGCTCGCACGACCTGGCGCTCTTCGAGACCGGCCTGGTCTTCAGGCCGACCGGCGAGGAGCACAAGGCCGCGCGGCTGCCCGTCGACCGGCGTCCGACCGACGAGGAGATCGCCGGCCTCAACGCCACGCTGCCGCGCCAGCCGCGCCGCGCCGCCGTCGTCCTCGCGGGCGCCCGCGAGCAGACCGGCTGGTGGGGCAAGGGCCGTCCCGGCACCTGGGCGGACGCCGTCGAGGCGGCCCGTACGCTCGCCCGCGAGGCCGGCGCCGAGCTGACCGTCCGGGGCGACCGGCACGCGCCGTGGCACCCCGGCCGCTGCGCCGCGCTGTACGTCACGGTGAACGGCGAGGAGATCCTGGCGGGGCACGCGGGCGAGCTGCACCCGCGCGTCATCAAGGCACTCCACCTGCCGGAGCGCACCTGCGCCATGGAGATCGAGGTCGACGTACTGGAGCGGGCGGGCACCGGCGCCCTGCGGGCTCCGCGCATCTCCACCTTCCCGGTGGCGACCCAGGACGTGGCGCTCGTCGTCTCCGCCGACGTCGCCTCGGCGGACGTCGAGGCGGCGCTGCGCGAGGGCGCCGGCGAACTGCTCGAATCGCTGCGGCTGTTCGACGTGTTCACGGGTGAGCAGCTCGGCGAGGGCAGGAAGTCCCTCGCCTACGCGCTGCGCTTCCGCGCCACCGACCGCACGCTGACGGTCGACGAGGCCACGGCCGCGCGCGACGCCGCCGTGGCGCTCGCGGGCGAGCGCACGGGCGCGGTGCTGCGCGGGGTGTGACACCCGCTGCGAAGGCAGAGCTGTGGGGCGTGTCCGGAGTCGCGGGCACGCCCCTCACTCATTCGGGTGAGAAGTGAGGGTGACCTACCCGGACAGACGGGGGCGGCCGACACAATCGTTGCGACCGACGAGGGCCGGCGTCGTTCAGGCAGCGTGGTACAGGGCCAGGGCCTAGGGGGCCGTCGGGATGATCCGTACAACAACCTGGCGGGGCGTGCGGCGCGCGTGCGCTCCCCTCGCGCGGCGCGCACTGGTCTTCGGGGTTCCCGCAGTCTGGCTCGTCGCCGCGACCTTCTGGGAGCTGGCCTGCCCGTTCGACTCCCACGACGGGATGGCGCCGCGCTTCGTCACCTGTGCGGCCTTCCTGGCGCTGGTCGCCTATCTGCTGACGAGCGTACGGCTCGGGCTCGTACGGGAGTTGCGGCGCACCCGCGAGATCGCGCGCGCCGCGCAGCAGGTGCTGCTGCGGCCGCTGCCGCCCCGGCTGGACGGGCTCGCCCTCGCCGCGGGGCAGCTGTCCGCGAGCCGCGGCGCGACCGTCGGCGGCGACCTGTACGAGGCGGTGGCCACCGTGCACGGGGTCCGTGTGGTCATCGGAGACGTGCGGGGCCACGGGCTGCCCGCGATCGGGGCGGTGGCCGCGCTGCTCGGCAGCTTCCGGGAGGCGGCGCACGACGAGGCCGAACTGGCCGGTCTGATGCGGAAGCTGGAGCGGGCGCTGCGACGGCACCTGCGCGAGAGGTCACGCTCCGAGCACCCGTCGGTGAGCGGGACCGATCCGGACAACCCGCTGGCGGAGGAGTTCGTCACCGTACTGCTGCTGGAGATCCATGAGGACGGCGAGGTGCTGGCGCTCAACTGCGGCCACCCGTGGCCCTACCGGCTGCGCGGCAGCGCGGAACCCGTCGCGGGCGGCGAGGTGCTGCCGCCGCTCGGGCTGTTCCCGCTGCCCGACGGCCTGGCCGCGAGCCGGTGCGCGCGCCTGCTCCCCGGCGAGGCGCTCGTCCTGCACACCGACGGGGCGGAGGACGCGCGGAACGCCGACGGCGCGTTCTTCTGCCTGCGGGGCGCCCTCACCGAGGCGGCGGCCCTGGGGTCGCCCGTCTCACCGGCCGTCGTGGTGCAGCGCGTTCACACCGCCCTGCTGCGGCACACCGGCGGCCGGCTCGCCGACGACGTGGCGCTGCTCGTGCTGCGCAACGACCGCAGCCGCGTGCCGGCGCAGCCCGGGGATCAGGGGCTGCGCCGCTCGCGCGCGGAATCCTCCAATCGGTGACCGGCCGTCGCTCCGGACCCGCTGGTACTGCTCCGTCCGCTCTGCCGTGGAGTGTCGGGCAGACCGGCAGGGCGGACGGAGCGGGATCGGGCCGCCGCACTGTACGAGGGGGGAGCCGGCGGCCCGGCCGCTTCCGTGAAGAGGCGAAACGAAGTCAACCGGACCCGGGGGCGCGGCGGGAGAGCACGCGGGGCCCCAGTGCGGGCATTCGGTTCACACCCCGTGTGAACGCGGCTCCACTACGCTGACCCCACCGAGCCACCGGAGAGGCCCATGCAGCCGAACACCCTGCTCGACGCCCTGCTCGACGAAGCGGGAATCTCCAACGCCGGCCTCGCCGCCCATGTGAACCAGGCGGGGAGCGCGCGAGGTCTGGCGCTGAGATACGAACACACCGCCGTGGCACGCTGGTTGAAGGGCCAGCGCCCGCGCGGCCAGGTGCCCGATCTGATCTGCGAGGTCCTCGCGGCGCGGCTGCACCGGCCGATAACGCTGGACGACATCGGCTTCGGCATGCCCGGCGACGCGGCGATGGCGCACGGCTCCCCGCTGACCGGATTCGTGGAACGGGCGACCGCGCTGTGGCGCTCGGACGAGCAGCAGCGGCCCCACGTACTCGGCGCCCCCGCGGTCACCGGGACGCCGGCGGTGATGCCCGTGTGGGAGTGGGAGAACCCACCCGAGGACGCCGACGTCTCACGCAAGGGCCAGACCCGTGTCAGCGTCGCGGACATACAGATGCTGCGCGCGGCGAGGGCGCACTACGAGCTGATGTACCGCAAGGCCGGCGGCGTCGCGACCCGGGCACGCGTCGTGGGCTTCCTCAACGCCGAGACCGCCCCCCTGCTGCGCGGCAGTTACTCCAACGCCATGGGACGCCACCTGCACCGCGCCACGGGCGGCCTGGTCGCCGTGGCGGGCATCTGCGCGTACGACTCGGACGCCCAGGGGCTCGCCCAGCGGTACTTCCACCAGGCCCTGCGCCTCGCGAAGGCCAGCGGGGACCGGGGGCTCGGCGCGTACATCATCGCGCTGCTGGTCAACCAGTCGCTGTTCATGGCCGAGTACCGGCAGGCGGTGGCCTTCGCGGAGGCGGCGCTGCGGACGGCCGGCACGCAGATCACCCCGGCGCTCGCGGCGGACCTGCACGCGATGCAGGCCAAGGCGTACGCCCATCTCGGCGACAGCAAGAACGCGTTGTCCTGCATCCGGCGTGCGGAGTCCGAGGCCGAGTCCATCCGCCCGGGCAGCGAACCGGACGAGACGGGCTACGTCCAGCCGGGACTGGTGAACGTCCAGGTGGCCGAGGCGCTGCTCAGCCTGGGAGATCTGCCGGCGGCCCGCGAGCACGCCGACGCTGCGGTCGGCACGCCCGCGCACGACCGGGGCCGGGTGCACCGGCTCGCCATGCTCACCCACATCGAGCTGCGTCAGGGCAAGGCCGACCGGGCCGTGGAGATCGCCACGGAGATGGCGCAGCGGGCCCAGGGGATGGAGTCGCAGCGGATGCGCGATCGTCTGCGGGCGGTGCGCGAGCACCTGGTGGGCAGTGGCTGCGCCGGGGCGGAAGAGGCGGCCGAACTGATCGACGGGGCTCTGCGCGTTCCGCTCTGACCGTCCTCCTGCTGCGATATTGCCATCTACTTGTCGGAAGGTGGCAGAACAATGCAGTGGACGAACTTAAGCGAACAGACTGTGTACAAGAACCGTTGGTTCCGCATCAACCTCGCGGACGTCGAACTCCCCGACGGGCGGCACCTCGACCACTTCGTCATACGGCTGCGCCCGGTGGCCGTGGCCACCGTGGTCAACGCGGCCGACGAGGTGCTGATGCTGTGGAGGCACCGCTTCATCACCGACAGCTGGGGCTGGGAGCTCGCCGCCGGAGTCGTCGAGGACGGCGAGGAGATCGAGACCGCCGCCGCCCGCGAGATGGAGGAGGAGACCGGATGGCGGCCCGGGCCGCTGCGCCCGCTCCTCACGGTCGAGCCGTCCAACGGCCTCACCGACGCCCGGCACCACCTCTACTGGGCCGAGGAGGCGACGTACATCGGTCATCCCGAGGACGACTTCGAGTCCTCACGGCGCGAGTGGGTCCCGCTCAAGCTGATCCCCGGCATGGTGGCCAGGGGAGAGGTCCCGGCCGCCAACATGGCGGCCGGGCTGCTGATGCTGCACCACCTGCGCCTCGGCTAGCCGCGGTCGCCCGCGCCCGCCCCGGCGGGATCGGGCTAGCGGCCGAGGGACTGCCAGACGGTCACCGCGAGCGCGCCGGCCGCGGTGAGGGCGGAGACGGTGGGCAGGGGCCATCGGGAGTGTTCGAGCGCCGTCACGCGCGCGGCCAGGGCGGCCAGGTCGCCGTCGGCCTGGTCGCCCCGGTGCGCCAGCAGCGCCAGATGGCCGTCGACGCGGGTGAGCCCCACGTCGAGGCTGCGGCGTAACTCGGCGAATTCCTCTACGACCACGGTCTGGTCGGGGTCGATGCTCACGGTCGGCTCCTTCTTCCGACAGGGCGCTCAGGCGGCCCTGTGCATGTGACACCGATCCAACTCGACCGGTGGCCACCGCGGGAGCGTGTGTGCGGGGCATATGCGTGTACGCCCCGCACACTCCGTGCGAATGGCGGTCAGGAGTACGGGTAGAACCCGGATCCCGTCTTGCGTCCCAGCCGGCCCGCGTCCACCATCCGCTGGAGCAGCGGCGGAGCGGCGTACAGCGGCTCCTTGAACTCCGCGTACAACTGGGCGGCGTTGCGCATAGCCCTGTGACCTGCGGTTTCTTCGGCTGTGTGGCGGCTTTGGCGGCGCCAGGGACTTCTCGGGGACTTTCGATCCCGCATCACACGAGCCACGTATCCATCGCGGCCAGTCCGCGCTTGCCCGCACCCGGCATGAAGTGAGCGTAGTAGTCGAGCGTGACCTTCGGGGAGGAGTGTCCCAGCCAGGTCGCCACGCTCACGATGGACTCGCCGGCCTCCAACTGCACACTCGCGAAGGTGTGGCGCAGGACGTGGAACATGTCCGGCCGTGAGCGCTCGTAGACGGGGTGGAGGCGGACGCGGGAACCGTAACTCTCCGCCTTCTCGCCGACCTGGCGCAGAACCCCTGCGGCTACGAGAGCGGGCTTCCAGCTGCGCTCGTTCCAAGTCCCGGGATTGATCCGAAGCCCGTGGGAGGTGCTCAGCACGAGTCGAACGGTGATCGGCTTGCGCTGACGCTCTTCCAACTCGGTCGCCGGCGTCTCAGGATTACGCCACGGCAGGGTGCACTCGACCGGCGGGAAGAGCTGGAAGTGGAGCCGAACGCGGCGGGCGAGGTTCGGCGGAAGGGGAACATCACGGGTCTTTCGGCCCTTGGGGAGGCAGAAGTACGGCCGCCCTTTCCCGTCCCAGCGGAGTTGGCGCCGTATGTGGACCACCTCCGCCCTGAAGTCGAAGTCCTCTTCCGTGAGGCCGAGCGCCTCGCCTTGGCGAACTCCGAGTGCGAGCCCGAGGTCCACGGCGATCCGGTACCGCTCCTGTAGTCCGTCCCGCACCGCGTCGACCGTGGTTCGAGACCACGCCTTCGCCTTCTTGCCGACCGGCTTGGGCCGCTTGATCGATCGATGGGCAGCGATGGGACTCTTCAGCAGGCGCTTGTCATCAACAGCGGCGTTCAGGATGGTGGTGAGGTGTATCCATATGATCTCGGCGGAAGACTCCTCGACTCGAGAGAGCAAGTCGGCCCTGAACCGGCGAAGGGCCGAGGCGTCGATCTCACGCAGAGGATACGAACCGAGCAGGGGAATCAGGTGGTTCCAGATCCGGCTCCGCATGGGGCCCGCAGTTGACGGCTCATCCGTTCGACTGGGCCACCAGTGGTCGACGATGTAATCGGTGAGCAAGATGGCACCATTCCGCGGGTCGACGAATTCGCCCCTGCTGGAGTCCGTCTGAGCCTCAGCGAGCCAGCGCTTGGCGTCCTCGCTGGTGTCGAAGGACCTGTCCTGGATACCAGGAATGCCCTTGACTCGGTACCGCTTCCCCTTCCCCCAAATGGAAGTACGCTCTCGCTTGCCGGTCGCCTTGTCCGGCCTCTTTTTGAGCCAACGATCCTCGATGTAGCCCGCCATGAGGGCCTCCTACCTGTGCGAATGATGCGTTCCGGGTGCTTGACGGTGTTGGGAACGCTTCTTCGCGACAGGTCATATCCCGCTGTGGCAGTCGGAATTGATGTCGGTTTGGAGTCGATGCTCTGTGCTGCCGTGGACGTCACGATGTGCGACGCAGCGGCTTGCGGTTCAGTGGATTCAAGGCAGGATTCGATCGAGAGTCCGCCCTTTCCTGCCGGTGCACCCACTCGTCAAGCGCGGAGATCCTGTACATCACGCGTCGGCCCATCTGGAAGCTGGGCGGCCCTTGTCGGCGATGGCGCCAAACGTAAAGGGTGTTGGGAGAGATGCCGAGATAGACCGCCGCCTTGGGCAACGTGAGGAATGCCATTTCGGGCATGCAGTTCTTGCTCTCGTCCATGGTGCGCACCTGTCTGTCGAATCGACCGACTGCAAGAGTCCCTGACGAGTCGCGGTTTGGGCGTACCGTGCTTTTGTGGTAAGCGGGGGCCTCATATTTCTAGTTCGATGCGGTTCACATGCTTCGCCCAGGCGTCGAGCAAAGTCCTGCCCAGCATCGTTACGCCTGGGCCCTGGCGAACTCAGCCGTTTTCCGCGCCTTGGATCGCCGCCGGCCGCTCGGCCACGGAGGAGACCGGCGGGTCGTTCCACCCGGGCACCGACGATGTACTCGCTATATCGACGCGCACGGTCTGGTTCCCGGCGATGCCCAGCCACAGCCCGTCCGCGCGCAGGGCGGCGAGGCTGTCGCGGACGTCGGGGTACTCGGGTTGCCCTGCCGCGGCGCGC
Organism: Streptomyces sp. NPDC054887; assembly: GCF_053610585.1. Taxonomy (NCBI): domain Bacteria; kingdom Bacillati; phylum Actinomycetota; class Actinomycetes; order Kitasatosporales; family Streptomycetaceae; genus Streptomyces; species Streptomyces sp. NPDC054887. The sequence goes on from NZ_JBSGYQ010000038.1 coordinate 77,933, forward strand.
GTCTCGCGCTCGTCGTTGAGATCGAAGCCGGGCCGGAACTCCTGGAACACCTTCCGGTAGTCCAGCCCGCGCGTGATCACCGCTGTGAACGTGTGTGCCGAGGCATCCCCGGGCGTTCCTATTTGTCGGCTGAAACCTGGCCCGACACGCGGGCCGCCCCCGTGGGAGACGGCCGCCGGAACGAACTGGCGCTCAGGACGACATGCAGCATCGGGCCGTCCTGGAGCCAAGTCCGTTCCCGTGCCTGAGAGGGGAACACCCCGGCCCCGGCCTACCGATGCCTCCAGATCTGTCGGAGTTTCAGGACCTCCCGCGCCCAGTGGGCCGCCAGCTCCTCTTCGGGAATCCGCGGACGGTGGAGGCTGAACCGGACGTGCGGATACAGCCAGTGCTGCGAGATGTCCGCACTCGCCATCAGCGTGGTCAGCAACGGCTCATCCTGTGGCGTGTCCCGGTCGACCGCGACAAGGAGTTCACCCTGGTCATCGGGGTGCAGATGAGGCAGCGGCTCCTTCAGCCGCGCTCGCAGGTCCCCCCAGGTCAGAACTGCACCCCCCGTGCGAGCGGCGTCCATCAGGACCTCGCGGGCCGGAGCGGCCAGCCGCTCGACCGCCGTGAGAGACAATCGTTCTGGCCGCGATGAGGCCTGGCCAGCGGCGGTTTCAGCGGCGGCGCCGGGACGCCGCCTGGCCGTACGGTCCGGCGCGGCTTCACGACGGGCCGTAGTTCTCTCTCTGAGCGATCGCTGCCGCAGGCGCGCTTCCCAACCCACGAGGCGCTTTTCATCCGCTGAGGGTAGGGGTGCGTCCATCTTGTGCCGCAGTTCTCGCACCGTGTCGAGTACGAGCCCGATCTCCGACACCGTCGCCGTGCTACGGGTCATGTCCAATTTCGTGAACAACTGCCTGATCGCCTTCAGCACGGGCACGGTTTCGGGGCGTGACCGGTGTGCGCCGCACCAAGCTTTGACTTCTCGCATGAACGGGGTGAACCGCTCCCGGTCCTCCGGAGCGAGGTGGCGTGCGTACAGCGGGCCAGCGAGTCTGCGCGCGGCTTCGACCGACTCGAGGTCGTCTGCCTCCCGCGCTGCCTCGATCTCGCTGACCAGCCAGATGAAATCGGCGAGTGCCGCAGTCTGATCGCTGCCGTTGTCCTTCAACTTCTCCGCTTTTACCCTCGCAGGGGCAGGTCGGGCCGATTGCTCCGCAGCCGTCTGCGCAGCGTGCAAGCGATGTTCGAGATCGCTGAAGCTGTCTGATAGGTCCTGTGTCAGCGCTTCGGAACACAGCCGGCGAAGGGCGTTCACATGCTCCAGGGCGCTCCGGAGCCGCTCCGCTTCTCTGGGATCGCCGGGGGAGGGCAAGGTCTCGAAGACTGTGCGCATGGATTCGAGCGCTTCCTCGGACTCCCGTGCCTTGATCCAGGTGCGCATCTCGTCGCTCAGGGCTCGTGCCCGCAGTTTCGTCTGCGCGGACGCCTTGCTGCCGGCGAGAGTAATCGCCTCCCGCTCGAAGCGGCGTACAGAGGTGACGTCCCCGGACACCTTGGCTGCGATGAAGGATTCGCTCATTCGTGGCAGGAGTGATGCTGCCTGATCGGTGCTGTGCCCTGCCTCGAGATGTTCGGTCGGAGGAGACTCGGGCCGCTCCGGTGGGTGAGGGGCGGCAGGCGGTGAGGGAGTAGGAGGATGAACAGCTGAAGCGTGAAGCTCGGGGACTTGGCCGACCAAGTCTTCAAGGTTGCGCAGCAACTGCCTGCTGGTCTCGCGCCATCGGCGGAGTGCGTGGGCGTCCTTGCAGGCGTCGGTGTAGTGATGGAGATGAGTCGCCCCCGCTTTGAGGGAAGTGGTGAGGCGTGCGGCCCGATCTCCTTCCCCACGAGCTGCGATTTGGCGCACCTCCTCGATCTTCTCGCGCAGGAGCCGCATCTTCTGGCTCGCGTCTTCCCGATTGGCTTCATTCGGCGGACGCGTGAGCATGGGGGAGCCGGGGGGAGATTCCGCGTTCAGGGGCGAGGTGTTGCGTTGCTCGTAGGAGGTATGGATTCGGCGGATCGCTTCCGTACTCCATCGCTGAAGCTCGGCTTCAGACACAGGGGCATCGATACCGAGGTCCCGTAGAACGGCACCCAGGTAAGGCAACTTTTTCTGTCCCCCGGGTGCCAAGACCAGTACGCTCAAGGGCACCGCGTTCTCGCTCACCGGGTGATCTGTCGGCGACGGCTGAAAAGTGGACCGGTAGCGGCGCTTGAAAGTTGACCCCCTCCACGGGTCTGGCTCGTTGGTCAGACCGGGAGGAGTGGTGA